>JAEZZZ010000038.1 GCA_023418255.1 Bacteroidota bacterium | reverse complement strand
CTTTGGTGTAATAACGGTTGATGAGGGTTTCTATTTTTGTCCAATCAATCAAAAGATTTATTTGAGCGTAAAATTTTGAGGAACGGGTGGAGCGCTCCATAAATGGTGTGGAAAAGTTCATTGTCTTATGTTTGTTTTTATATCGTTTCACTATGTAAAGATACTGAATATAAATAAAATAAAAAATAAAAACAGCTTTTTATTTTTTATTTCTTTGGGTTTAGCTCTTACACTCGCTTAAAAAATAGGATATTCACTGATTCATGAGAGAGGTGCGTCGTTGAAAGGTTTCAAAGAATTAGGCATTATATTGGATAAAATTAAAAATTTTCCGAACAAAAAGGTTGGAAAAGAGTTGCTTATCTGCTCCCTAAAAGCACCTATATGTTGTCTAATGAAAAGAATGAGGAATTGAAGGTGGGAAAGCCGGCATTTGTGGCATAATGCAAAAAAAGAGCTGTCTCATAACGAGACGGCTCCTTTTGTCTTTTAGATAATTTTTCTTTTGAAGGTATCAATCTTAGTATTCGTCTTCATCAAAAAAGAAGTCCTCCTTGCTGGGGTAGTCGGGCCATATATCTTCGATGGATTCGAATATCTCGCCTTCTTCCTCCACTTCCTGTAAGTTCTCAATAACTTCCATAGGCGCTCCCGAACGCTGCGCATAGTCGATAAGCTCATCTTTTGTTGCAGGCCAGGGTGCATCCTCTAATTTCGATGCTAATTCAAGTGTCCAATACATAAATCGATCTATTTTATTGATATTTATATTGTTTCAAAAAATTTTGCAAATGTATAAAAAGTTTTCATATATTTTTTTGTTCCCAATATATTTCTTCACCTGTACGATAGCACTCTTTTCGTGCAAGCACGAAAAAGTAGTCTGACAAGCGATTTAAGAAAACCAACACTTCGTCGGCAACAGGATATTCTTCTGCTACGTGATACACCAAGCGTTCCGTTCGGCGAGTGACTGTTCGGCATATATGCGCGCGCGATGCCGCCTCGTTTCCGCCGGGAAGAATAAATTGCTTCAAGCGCGTCAAAGCACTATCTACCGCATCAATTTCGTTCTCGATGCGCTTAATATCTTCCGGCGTGATGATGCTTGCCTGTTTTGGGTCAATCTGTTCGGTTTCGGTTGCTAGATAAGAACCCACAGTGAATAGTTTGTGTTGGATAAATAGAAGAAACTGTGCTGTTTCGCTATCCATAATGGCGCAATTCAACCATCCGATAAAACTATTCAGCTCATCTACGGTGCCGTACGACTCTAAGCGGATGTGTGTTTTGCTCACGCGCATACCGCCTACCAACGAGGTTTTTCCTTTGTCGCCGGTTTTTGTATAAACTAAGCTTTTTTTCATTGTATGATGTTATGAATGTATTTAAATTAAATAGTTTAATTTGTGATACGAAGAATCTAAAAAGACTATTCCTACCTGTTTGGTGGAAAATGTAATTCTGATTCTTTCATGATTAACAATGTTTTTCCAAAATTGTTTGAAGCGACCCCGATTTATAGGAAATATAACCCAAAAAGTAGCATCGTGACTTAGTGAAATAAGGTTCTCTATCGAGGGTAATTCGCTGTTGCTTAGGTTTATAAAGATAGCGTCAAAGGGCGAGATAAATGTGTTGTCAATTTTGTCATTTATAAAAATATGCTCTTTTGTATCAGGATTGACGCATTCAGCAGCAGAAAGAATCTTTTGTGCAATCGTTCTTTTTTCGATATCGTTTTCAATACAAATACAATAAACATCAGGCGTGGATGATGTGATATACAGCGTGTTTATACCTAAGCCGGAATTAATTTCTAAAAGGCGTTTGGGTTTAAAGTGGTAAGTAAGTCGCAAACAGAGGTTGTGCCATGAGGATTCATCTTTTCCGATATCCAATTGAATGTCATTCAGCAATAACTTGATATCGTCGGAAGCATAATAGTCATAGCGCGACGAGTGATGAATGACGTGTGTAATCAGATGAAACGCGAAAGGCGAATGAACGCCATATCCTTTGGATTGACGTTTTCGCCGAATCCACTTTGCTATCCACTCCATATCATTTTTAAAGTTGCGGCTCTCTGTTTTTGTGTATAAGTGCTACGGCATAGGATGTAATGCCCTCTTCGCGTCCAACAAATCCCATTTTTTCGGAAGTGGTCGCTTTGATGGAAATAGCGTCTTCATCAATACGCATGCAGTGGCTTAGCACGCTTACCATTTCCGGGATATGCGGATTCATCTTTGGCTTTTCGGCACAAATGGTTGCGTCGATGTTTCCTACTTCATATCCTTTGTCGCGCAATAATTCAACTGTTTTTTTCAATAGAATCTTGCTGTTGATGTTAAGAAAATCGTCTGCCGTATCGGGAAAATGGTAACCGATGTCGCGTAAACTGGCTGCACCCAGCAATGCGTCGCAAATGGCATGAATAAGTACATCGGCATCTGAATGTCCTTTCAATCCCATGGGATAATCTATTTTTACACCGCCAATCCAGAGCGTTCTTCCCTGCTCGAAACGGTGCATATCATATCCAAAACCTACACGTATATTCATTATTCAGTTTTTTTTACGAATTATTTATGAAACCACTCACGTATTCTGTCCACACTTACGCCCAAAGAAAAACGCAACGTTTGTCCTAACGGGTTCGATGGCGATGTAGCAATCAAATAGGCGACATCCAATCGAAATGCGTTGACGTTAAATCCTCCGCCCAGCGACAGGTATTGTCGATTGCCTTTGTATTTGTTTTCGTGGAAATACCCGGTGCGAAGCGCGAACTGTTTGTTGTAAACATATTCGGCACCGAGCGACCACATAATTTCTTGCAGTTCCTCTTTGAAGCCTCCCGGCGCATCGCCAAACGACTTAAAAATTCCGGCAATGGAAGAGGTGGAAAAATAATCATCGATACGCTTTTGTTTCTCTTCCGGCGTCTCTTTGTCGTCAGCCGATGTCGGAAGCAACGGTGTCGGAACAAGTAATTTATTGATATCAAAGGATAACGAAACCAGATGTTTGGAATTGGTGCTATAACGAAGCGATGTTCCTAAGCGTAAATTTGCCGGCAGAAACATTTTTGTATTTCCACCGTCGTACGAAATTTTGCTTCCGATGTTGGAAAGATGAATGCCGGCAGCAAATGTCAAGGGACGTTTAGCGATGGCAATGGGGGTGGTGAAATAGCCCGAGAAGTCCATAGCAAAAGCGTTTCCGGGCGTGCTGTAATCGTTGCCGCCCGAATAATCGGCATGAATATAGCGCATGGTAACTGCAGTGAAGAATTTTTCGTTTAGTTTGCGCGAATAGGACAAATCGAATGCAAACTCATTTGGTGATACTGTTTCCCAAAAATGGGTATTCAAATCGGGAACCATCGTTTCACCCAATGAAAAATAGCGCAACGAACCGCTCAACGCGTTGAGTTTATTTTTGCCAAATCGCCAATAGCCGGACAAATAGACCATGTCGATATCTTTTACCAATTGCCTCAACCAGGGTGTATAGGAAAATGCGACTCCGCCTGTTTCGTCCATGGCGGCATATTTGGCAGGATTCCAATGCTGCGAATAGACATCGGGTTGAGTCGCCACGCCCACATCGCCCATGGCACCGGCGCGTGCATCGGAACCGATTTGAAGTGAGGGAATGGCTGCGTACACGGGATTATATTCCTGCGCGTTTATAATGAAATTTATTGATAGAGAAAATAATAATATGATGGATATACGACGGAATGTTTTCATGCTGGTTGTATTATTTTATTTTAAAATCAAGAAGTTTTCGATTTTTTATATAGCCTTCGAGGTGGTCGTTGATTGCTATTTTTCCTACGCCCGGAGGCGTTCCTGTAAAAATGAGATCGCCGATTTTTAGCGTAAAAAAGCGACTGATATACGAAACGATGCGGTCAAACGAATGTATCATTTGGCTTGTGTCCGCTTTCTGAACCATTTTGCCGTTTAAATCGAGATGAAAATCGATTTTTTCTTGCTTTTCTCCTTCTGGCAAGGGTATAAATGTTCCGATGGCTGCTGAAGAGTCAAATCCTTTGGCAATCTCCCAAGGTGCTCCGAATTTTTCCAATTGATATTGAATGTCACGTGCTGTAAAGTCGATACCGATGGTTATTTCGTCGTAGTATCGATGCGCAAAACGTTCGGAAATGTTTTTCCCTAAACGACATATTTTTAGCACCAATTCAGCTTCGTACTCAACACGATCAGAAAAATCGGGAATAAAAAACGGCTTGCCATCTTTGAGCAAAGCGGTGTCCGGCTTCATAAAAAGCACCGGATCTGCCGCCTCAAAGTCATCGCGTATTTCACCGATATGTGAACTGTAATTGAATCCGACTGCAAATATTTTCATGCCGTTGTCTGTTTTTTATTTTTGTTGTCGCACTTCAATCGATTGAACATCACCGCTAAGTGTGCATAAAGGGATGTGTTCTCCAAAACAATTCCTTCCGGAACGCGAATACGAAAAGGAGTGAAATTCCAAATGGCGCGGATGCCGCCGCTAATCATGAAATCAGCAATCTCTTGCGAAACATCAACAGGAACTGTCAAAATGCCGATGTCGGCGTTAATCATTTTGTTTCGTTCAAAAAATTCTGAAGTATGATATACAGGAATGCCGTACATTTGGCGATTGATAAGTCTTTTGTCAATATCAAAACCGGCATGGATTTTTAAGCCGAATTGCTCCAATCCTGAGTCCGAAAGCAATGCCGCGCCTAAACTTCCCACGCCAAACAGCACCGCTTTGTGTATACACCGAAATCCCAAAAAGGTTTCCAGTGACTCAATCAATTCGTCAATCTCGTAACCCACACGGGTCTTTCCGCTGATGTTCATATAGGATAAATCCTTCGCTACTTGTGTGGCGGAGTCGTTTATCTTTTCCGCTATGCGAGTGGACGAAACGTGTGTTTCTCCTTGCTTTCTCAGCAATTTGATATAGGACAAATACCAAGGCAATCGTCGAAGCGATGGCTCCGGTATGTTCTTTATGTTATGTGACGAATCCGGCATATGGTACGATGTTTTTGAAAACCGATACAAATGTACATGATTTTCACTAAAAAACCGAACCGAGGATGAAAAAGCACCGTTTTTTTAGTGACTAATTATGCTTTGTCCTTTTTGTTTCGTCACATTCAAATCTTTTAAGGATGTTATTTGAGTTGTTCTGTCGGGTACCTGTTTTCTTTTTTCTCAGATTGCACGATAGTGATTTTTTATTTAGATTTATAGGGTAATTCCATAGTCCGATGAACCATTTTCGGCGTTTTTTGACAAGAGTTGTTTTCAATTTGAGCGTATTGCCTGTTCTTTGAAAATATGGCACACGGTAAATATACTGTAACGTAATGTAAATAACGTTTTTGCTTTGCAATAGCGGTTTTTCTGAGTTTTGGCAAGATTGAGGCTGACAGGTTTTATCGTAAACTCAATACTGCTAACTGCGTTTACCCCTAAAAACTTGTTTTTTAACAGGTGTTGAATGGGGGTGCAAATTGCGCTGCAACAATGTGTGAGAAAGATTTTTCCTTCAAGTAATCAAAGATGTCTCCCTGACAAAAAAACGACTCGTCGAAGACGAGTCGTTTTTTTAGCTTTTTAGAGAACAGAAATTATACGTTATTTCTTAAAAGCATCGGACACTTTCTCATAACTTTCTTTCCAAGCTTCAGATACGTTAGCAAAAAACTCCGATGCACTCTCTTTTACAACTGACCATTTAGACTCGGTTATCTCCTCATACTTGCTCAATTTGTCTGTCATGTTGTCCCTGATTTCATGCAAGTTTTTCAACTGTTTTTCATACTCTTCTTTTGCATCATCTGCAATCTCGTCAGCTTTACTTTCGAGCTTTTCGATGTATTCAACCAGTTCGTCTAAGATCTCTTGTGATTTTTTCTTAAATTCTTTTTTATTCATATGCTTTCCTTTTTAAGTTTTTAAGTATATAAGTGTAGTCTAATTATACTGATTTTTTAATTGCTTCTACTAAAATAAACAGCTCTTGGTACAAATATGTTCAAATTTTTGAATAAATAAAAAAAGAAATGAACGGCTGTAAGTTCAATTAGTAAATGCAACACAACTAGATTAAAAACTTTAACTTTGTGTTGTTAAAAAAAAACGATAGGCTGAACAAATTATGGGCTATCGCTACTTATAAACTAGTTACTGCACGTTTAAGGGGATGTTTATTTTGCACACTAATATTGTGCATATGAAAAAGAAACAGTTGAGAATACGTACAGATTAATCGGACAGTATTATCCCAAATGCGGGATAATTGATTTGATATGACTAAAAGAATATTTCTTGCATCTGTGTAAAACAAAGTTGTATTTTATAGTTGAATCAATTTTTGAAACATCTAATTTATTATTTATCTTTTATTTCGATTAAAAAGATGAAAAATATCTATGACCAAAAGAAGGCGTTGCGTGCCAACGTAAAAGCTTTGAAAAATGCTCATTCGCGAGAGGAGCTTATACAATTTTCAACACAAGTGACAGCATCTTTGGAACAACTTGATTTGTTTCGCAAAGCAAACACCGTAATGCTTTATCACAGTTTGCCGGATGAGGTGCATACGCTGCATCTGATCCAGAAGTATCATGCCGAGAAACAGATTGTTTTACCCGTAATTGTTAGTGACAAGTTGGTTTTGAAAGAATATCACGCGAACGAACCGATGAATTTGTCCTCTTATGGAATTTGGGAGCCGACAGGTGCTGATTTTACCGATTTTAAAAGCATTTCGTTGATTATTGTGCCCGGTGTTGCTTTTGACCATCATTGTAATCGAATGGGGCGGGGAAAAGCATATTACGACAGATTATTACCTAGATTAGAATATGCCAATAAAGTGGGAGTTTGCTTTGATTTTCAACTCTTTCCTACACTTCCTGCTGATGAAAATGATGTGAAAATGGATATGGTAATATCACAAACGCACCTGATTGATTTACAGAATTCTTATCAAAAGGCTTAATGAGAGCAGAAATAAATAGATTCGTTTGAATGAGAGATTTCATCTACAAAAAGAGAGCGTTTTCGTTTGTAATTTGTATATTTCCTCTATAAATCCAATCATTTCCCTGCATTATATAGTTATAGGAATATGTTTTCCAAACACTAGGTACACAGC
>JAEZZZ010000034.1 GCA_023418255.1 Bacteroidota bacterium | reverse complement strand
GCAAAATAACACACGGGAACAAGTATCTTAGAAAAGCCTTGATGGAATGTGCATGGGGAGCCGCACGAACGAAAGATTCCGTATTTTACTGCCGTTTCTGGCATTTGAGAGGAATGAAAAAACATCACAATGCCGTCATTATTGCCATAGCAAGACAAATGCTGACTATTATTTGGACACTGCTTTCTAAACACGAAAGTTTTGATCAAGCGTACCATCTGAAGAAAAAAGCTGCTTCTTAAGAGTGAACAACATGTTTGTGCTTTTCGAAAGCAGTCGGATTGTTTGTAAAGCCTTTATATTTGTGGTGGATGTTATACTCCGATTTGCAAACTGACTCTAGCAGACAATCCGTGTTGAACGCCGAGTAAGAACCGTAAGAGTTCGAAGCGGGAATTGATATCTTTTAACGAAAGTCTATTTGATTTTCGTCAGGATATTTGTGTGCCTAATGCTTCGAAAACATATTCCTATAACTATATAATGCAGGGAAATGATTGGATTTATAGGGGAACTATACGACTTAAAAAGGTAAGAAAAGGATGATAATAGATAAAAAAAACTAAAATTATTCGTTTTATGCATGAGATGTCAAAAAATTATGTATCTTTGCACGCATAAAATCACGGTGGATGTAGCTCAGCTGGTTAGAGCGACGGATTGTGGTTCCGTAGGTCGCGGGTTCGAATCCCGTCTTTCACCCTTTAGAAAGGGCCCATTTCTAATGGGTTGTTTTTATTTTCATATTTTTAATTTGTTTCATAAATCACGTATTTCGTTTTATACGTGATTTTTTTCATTTTATTGGGTCGATACCCTTATTCGGCAGGTCATATTTACATGTTTTCTTTAACCGTGTGTCCAAAAGATTTCGCTTTTGCATCTTCTTATCAAGCTTAGTGAGTTCTTTTACTCTTTTGTGTTGCTCTACGTCAAAATCAGAAGAGACTAACAAGACCGATAAAGTTTCTTCATTGATTTCTTTTATTTTAAAAACTACTGTTTTTTTTCAATCACATCGCCCTTGGACATACGAATCAAATAATCCTGGGTGGGGTTATAGTCAAACACGAGGTTTGAATAGCCCATTGTGGACACTTTCATTTTTTTGATTTGTGGGTTCTTTGTTATGAATACTAAGCCTTTATCGTTGCTTATGGCGGTTTTGAGTAATTTATTGGCGGCATTGTAACATTCTATCAAAGCTCCTTCAATAGGTGCATTGCGTTTGGTGGATATCTTCATGACAATGGAGTCCTGTCTTGAACCGTTCAAATGTTGAAGATTAGTCTTATCGCCGGAGTAATCATCGGTGTGTACCAGCAAAAAATCATTCACCCACTCATAGGGACCTTCGCCAATTTTGTGGACGCCTAACGCTCCATATCCGGAGATGCTAAATGTGGCTCTGCCATGGCGCAAAACCAACGAGTCTGTCTCACTCTTATATGCTCCATCTATGTGCTGAGCACTAAGTTTCCATGAAAACAAAGCTATGAAAAAAGAAATTGTAACGAAATGTTTCATTGATTTAATTATTGTTTTTTTTAACATCCTTGAATCTATATACAAAAGTAATACTTTTTTTCTGCCTATAGAAGTCTGAAATGTTAAAGGCAAATTGAGATTCTATTATATCCGGCGTTTATTTAATCTCTTTTCAACGCGCACGGGAAATATGATTCATGCTGCAAAGAGCCCTCTCGGCATGGTTTCATCTTTTATATTTCATTCATTTGCAGTTTTTTTGTAATTTTGTGGCTTCAAAAAAATAAGAGGTATATGGAATTTCTGAAAATTACGCCCGATGATATAAAGCGTCACGATAAAGTTTGGAAACTCTATGAAGAGAGTTTCCCGGTTGCAGAACGTCGAAAATTGGCAGATCATGTGCGTGCCTGCGAAGACAACCGTTTTTTTCCTATGTCGGCATGGGAAGGAAGTGAACTGATTGGCATATTGTTTTATTGGGAATGGGATTCGTACCGCTATTTGGAATATCTTGCCGTCAATCCCGACTTGCGAAGCAAGGGCTATGGCTCGGAATTGCTGCAGTATCTTCGTGAATGCGACTGTACGATTATTTTAGAGATTGATCCGCTTATCAATGAACTGTCGGTTCGCCGTTTGCAGTTTTATGAGAGAGCCGGTTTCGCGCTTACACCCTATCGATTTGTTCACCTCCCCTATAGGCTCGAAGCTGAATCACAAGAGCTTCTTATCTTGAGCTATCCAAAGATGATTACAAAAGAGCAACACAATGATTTTCTGCAATTTGTTGATGAGCGCGTAATCTTGTATTGCGAAGGTTACCCTTTTGATGAACAGGAGAGGGCTAATTAACAAAATCAGGGTTCAAAAATAGTTTGCATCACACGCAATGTTTGATTGAGGATTTTTTGTTCTCTTCTTGATTTGGCATGCATGGGATAAAGGACAACCGAAAGCGTGCTTTCGTCTGTCATCTTAATATATCCACCAATTCCCCACGACATCATTCGCGTGTCGGTCCTAAACTTTACAATATTATTTTCTCGGTCCGAAAATGACACAATCCATTGTCTGTCAACACGTCGCATGACTTCATCAAATGGGCGACGCGAACGACCACTAAATTTGAGTATCGCTTTCTTTTGGCCACTAAAAGTGGGCGGTTGCAAATCTTCTGACTCCATATAGTCTAATCGCTTTTTAAAGAAAGCAGTAATAACTACAGGTGGTAAAACTCCTACAATGAGAAATACCAGCAGGATTTGTGATAATTCAAGCGGTAGCAAACCCCATAATAAATAAATAATAAGAAGCACGCTAAGATAAAAAACTAAAAATAGCGAAATCCAGAAAAAAAGTAAACGAATTGAGAACTTCATAATAATGAGTACTAGTTGGGTTGAGGGATTCTTATTTCTTCTGTGATCTTAATGTCTTCAAATCCCATTTCTCGCAATAAGGAGGTCAGAACAAGTTTTGCCTGCTGCGTAGCCTCTTTATATATTCCTTGTTTCTCGGCCTCTTCAATCATGCGTTTCTTCTCGCGCGAGACAGCTTCGTTGAAATCCGAGATTTTTATGGGATTGAATGCATTATCACTCTCATTGTACACCTGAATCGAGTTGTTGTCGATAACAGTATCCATAATCTTTGGACGCGGAATAGATATGTGAACACTTTTGGCATTTATCACATCCACATGTACATCTTTAAAATCAATTCCCGCCTTAATATATCCATTGTATTTTAGTAAAAAATATTTATCGGTGAGAGGAATATTGATATTCAACAATTTCATGTAATCTTTGTAGCCAATAACGCCTGCATAATTGTATTTCACCAATGCCAAATCTTGAATGTAAGCAACACGAGTCATGATGGTTGAACTGTCATAACAACGAGGTCTGTTGTTTCTACGAGAAATAAAAAGCAACACCCCCAACAAAATGGTAGTACATAAAAAGAATAATGTGATATAACTTATTTTCTTGCGCATAGGTGATAAATTTTGACTTTCTCTTTTATCCAAAACTAATCTGTTGAGTTGAAAATAGCTTGCTTCTCGTTTTAGAAGAAAAATATTTTTTTTTAGTTCTGTTAGATTTTAACCCATCTCTGTTTTCGATTTTCCTTGGGGGGCATAATAAAAGCCGTTGTTCAATATATTTTAAACCGATACAAAAATAGGAATAAAAACAGGAATTAAAAAAAAAATATGGAAACGAATACTTCTTTGCCAACATATTCTTGTTTTTAGTTGCTAAAAAAACTACTTTTGTGATAGATTAAAAAAATCAAATTTCTACATTTACACAAAATAATCACATTATGAACTGTCAACAAAACAGATGCATGAATTCACTGACATAAAACATTTTAACAGCATATTTGAAAAATACCATAAAAAATTTGTTGTTTTCGCTTATGGATATACACGTGATTGGGATATATCAGAGGATTTTGTTTCTGAAGCTTTTACGATCTATTGGGAGAAAAGACTTGAATTGAATTCCAATACGAATCCACCGGCATACTTGCTCACAATTATCAAAAATAAATGCTTGAATCACTTACAACAAAAGAAAATCAGAGAGAAGGCCAACCAGCATTTATCTGAACTTAATGAGTGGAAATTATCAACACAAATTGCAACCCTAGAAGCATGCGACCCAACCCTTATTTTCTCAAAAGAGATTGAGAGTATAATTGACAAAACAATAAAAAAATTGCCTGAGAAAACACAAACAGTTTTTATAATGAGTCGATTTGAACATCTTTCACACAAAGAAATCGCGGAAAAATTAAGAATTAGCACAAAAGCGGTTGAATTTCATATTGCTAAGATGACCAATGTTTTGCGAAAAACGTTAAAAGACTACTTGGTGTTCTTCACACTTTTCTGTTTTTTTTATTAAAAATCAACTTTTCATTAGGGATCTCATTCGCTCGTTTGTTATCTTAATGTAAAGCGCGAATTATGAATAGAAGAGAACAACGGCTCATTTATCGATTTTTCGAAGGAGTCGCGACGGAAAAAGAAGAAAAAAAAATAAAAGAATGGATGAAAGCCTCTGAAGACAATGAGCGACAATTCATGCGAGAAAGAGTGCTTTATGACGCTCAATTGTTTTCAGAACAAAAGAGTGGTGCCTTTCTCGAAAGAGAGATATCCATATGCGAAACCGTCAAGTATTGGAAAACTGTTTCGGCCGCGGCCATCGTCGTGCTCTTCATCATGTCGACATATTTGCTTCTTGAAAAAAAATCAGACAACACCGGTGTTTCAAATCATGCCATATACATACCTAAAGGACAATACATCAACATTAGACTTGATGACCACACCAACGTATGGTTAAATGGAGATACGCATTTTAACTATCCTTCGCGATTTGATAAAAAACACAGAACTGTTTGTCTGGACGGTGAAGCTTATTTTGAAGTGGCCACGAATAAGAAAAAGCCATTTATCGTAAAAACAAACTATGGAGACATTAAAGTCACAGGTACAACCTTTAATGTTGAAGCATACTCAAAATACGAAACGTTCGAAACCAGTCTTTTCGAAGGACGCGTGGAGCTTTATAAAAACGACAAACACATCGCTTCGTTAAAACCCAACGAAAAAGGCATAATGAAAAACAAAGAGCTCCTTATTTCAAAAATTGACGACATGTCAAGATACCAATGGCGTTATGGACTAATAGTTTTTAACAATAAAAGCCTAGAGGAGATTACGCGCGAGTTGGAAAAAAATTATGATACGAGAATTGTCATAACGAACAAAAATATCACAAAAAAGGCGTATACCGGTAAATTTCGTCTGTCAGACGGAATCGATTACGCTTTGAAAGTACTTCAAAAAAGTATTGATTTTCAATATCAAGAAGATAAAGAGAATAACACGATATACATCAAATAATAATTATTGACAAAAAACGCCTATGAAACAGTCCGTAACAACTTAGCAATTAAAAAACGCAACATAGATTAGCCTAAATATCTACGCGTAAATAAAAAAACTTTTATGTATTAACTTTTAAACGAATACAAATGTATGGATAAAAACATTTCAAGAACAATTTTTTTTGCGGGAAAACTTAAACACCTGTCACTTATCACGCGTATTGCCGTAATGTTTTTTTTTACGTGCGTATTTTGTGTAGCGGGCGAAAACAGTTATGCCCAACGCGCGAAAGTGACGATAAATAAAAACAACGCGACAATTCGAGAAATTTTAGACGAAATTGAATCTCAAACCGATTATCTGTTTCTATATGATCATGAAATAGGGACAAGCGACAAGCGTTCAATCCATGCTGTTCAAAAAACGGTAGAGGAGGTTCTGAACACCATTTTAGACGATAAAAACATAGACTACTCAATGATTGGAAGTCACATCATTTTATCAAATAAAGAAAAAGAAGAGCAGAATGGTAAAAAGGATGAACTGCAACCAAAACAAGATAAAAAACAGATCAAGGGAATCGTTGTGGATGAAAAAGGAGAGCCGATATCTTTTGTTAATGTGGTAATAAAAGGTTCTACAATAGGCACGGTAACTGATGATGATGGTCATTTTGAAATTGCTACAGATAAAGAGGTTACTTTAATTTTTAGTTTAATAGGTTTTAAAGATTATGAAGTTAGCACAGATGGTAAGACCTTTTTAAAAATAGTTATGATTGAAGATAGCAAGCTCCTTGATGAAGTGGTTGTTACTGGATACAATGAAGTAGAAAGGAAACACATCGCCTCTTCGATTGCAACTGTAGATATGGATAAAATTAAAACTAGACCATTATTTAAATTACAAGAAGGATTTAGTGGAACAATACCTGGATTAACTGTTAACCAAACAGATAATCTTCCAGGTAATGTCGCAAGTTTCTCTATACGAGGCATTAGTACTTTACAAGGCGCGCAACCACTTGTCATAGTTGATGGAATGGAGCAATCACTAACAGATATTGATCCTAATCAAATTAAAAGCATTCATATTCTTAAAGACGCCGCTTCAGCATCAATGTACGGCTCCAGAGGAGCTAACGGCGTTATAATAATCGAAACAGAACGTGGAAAAACTGGAAAGTTTAAAGTTAATTTACACACATGGATGGCAGTTCAAAATCCTATCGATTTGCCTCGATTTGTAAATTCAGCTGATTTCATGCGATTAAGAAATGAAGCGCATGAAATACAAAGTCAACCACTTTTATACACTGAGGAAGATATAAAAAAAGCAGAAGATGGATTAACACCAAATACTAATTGGTTAAATGAAATTATACAACGCCCATCACATTCTTATAATTTTTCTTCAAGCATATCAGGTGGAGGTGGAGTTGGAACATTCAATTTAATGCTAGGATATATAAAACAAATGGGGTTAAACGATAAAGAAGGAACTAATAAATTTAGTGCTCGTTTTAATACCAATATAAACATAGCGGACAAATTTATATTATTAGCAGATTTCTATGCGCATAGGCTCCAGGTCGATAGACTTTACATGAATGATGATGGACATGGCTTATATCAAATTGCATGGAGAATGGATCCGACACAAGGCATTTTTTACTATGATACTGAAATACCCGACCATTATATTCTGCACAATAACATGAATCCATTAGCATCAATTGAAAAAGGTGGTATAAAAAATTATTTACACGACAGAGTTACATTAAATATTAGGCCAAAATACTATATAACTGACAAGTTCAATTTAGAAGGAAACATCTCATATTTATTAAATAAATCTGCAGATAAATCAAAAAGACAAACCTATAAGTTCTATGATGCAGAAGGAAAGCCATTGGATGTTTGGAAAAACGTAGTTGAAGCTAATCAAGGAGTTAGCGTAAGTCAGATTACTGCACGAGGTTTACTTAATTATCATAATAAAATAAGAAACAAAAAAGACGATTTTTATGCCGTAGTAGGGTCAGAAGTTATGAATTATGTTTACACTGATTATAGAGAGATCGCTAAAGCCTCGTTTTTTGGAAAATTAAATTATTCTTTTGATAACAGATATTTATTTGAAGCAACTGTACGAAGTGATGGGAGTAGCAAATTTGCACCGGGGCATCAGTGGGGATTTTTTCCTTCAGCTTCAATAGGATGGAATATTCATAATGAGCGTTTTATGAAAAAACTGAATCAAAATAAATTATTTAATGAATTAAAATTAAGACTTTCCTATGGTAAAATAGGGAACGAAAATGTCAGCCCATACCTTTGGCAAGAAATTGTAAATTATTGGGGATGGACTATGAGGGTGCCTAATCCAAACTTCACTTGGGAAAAACAAAAACAATGGAATTTAGGTTTAGATGTTAAAACACTTAATAATAGATTAAGTTTAACAGCTGAAATATATAATAAATACTCATATGATCTAATCTATTCAGATTTTCCGGTCCCCCCACTAACAGGATCTTATTATTTAACCTCATCTATCAATATTGGCGAAGTTGAAAATAAAGGTTGGGAAATTTCAGCAAAGTTCCAAGACGAAATTGGTGATTTTTCATATAGTGTGAAAGGAATTCTATTCGATAATGTAAATAAAGTTCTTAAAGCGGGACATACTGTAAACGATACACTTGTTTTTAAAAACAATACTGATAAAATTTGGTATAGGGGTATTCCTATTGATAATTTTTATGGCTATAAAACCCAGGGTTATTTTCAAACTAAAGAGGAAATTGAAGCGACACAAGCAAAATTCCCTAACACATTACCTGGAGACATAAAATATGTTGACCAAAATGGTGATGGTATTATTAATGAAAAAGACAGAGTGTTCCTTGGAGACCCTTTTCCGCATATGAATTATTCAATTGCGGTTGATTTAATATATAAGAAGTGGGATTTCAGTATTTTGGGGCAAGGAGTAGGTAAGCGATTAGGTCGTTTAGGTGGACAAGAAGGATATCCTGTATTGATGGATGGAGCCACAAATAGTCTTGGTGCTCCACGACAAGAGTATATGGACAATAGATGGACTCCCGAAACACCTAATAGCAGATTCCCGAGAGTATGGACTGGTGCTAGTACAAATACAGAATTAAGTGATGTGTGGCTAAGTAATGCTGCATATTTTAGAATAAAAACAATTCAACTAGGATATTCATTTTCAAAAATTGGTAATCTTTTTCGTAATGCGAGAATTTATTTAACTGCCCAAGATGCTTTTACTTTTACAAAATGGGAGGGCTTAGAACCGGAGCGAAACTATGGAGGTTCTGGAAATTATCCACGCATGGCAACATACAACATAGGTTTTCAAGCAACATTATTTTAAAAATAGAAAGTATGAAACGAAATATATTATATATTACTATTCTCATTATTTTAATAACACATCTTACTTCGTGTAATGATTTTTTAGATAAAAGGGATCCTACCGCGACTACATTCATAGAGTTTTTTAATGATGAAGGAGATTTAAGGCGCGTTATATATAGCAGTTATTTAGATGTGTTCACTCACCCTTCAAGTCACCCTAATTTGTTTTATATGTGGGATGGGAAAACAGATAATGCATATAGTCGAAGAGAAGGAGATCGTCATCAAACAATAGCTAATGGAAATTTTAGTAGCAATGACTACGCCTTTTTATATTATTATGAATTATATATGAAGCATCTGGGTAGGCTAAATACATTTATTGCACATGCTGATGTCCCTTATATAGAAGATGAGGCTGTACGTCAAAAATACAAAAGCATTTTGGAAGGTCTCCGCGTTTGGCATTATTTTAGGCTTACCATGAGATGGGGAAATGTGCCTTTTCATTTAGAGCCAGCAGATTTATCAACTGCATTACAGCCAGTTAAAAGTAAAGAAGAAATACTTAAGGTCCTTTTTCCCTTAGCTGAGGAAATAGCTCAAAAGCTACCTGAAGACGAATATTCTGTTGACAAATATATGTTCAACAAATACTCTATGAAAGCTTTAACTATGAGATATGCGTTATACAACGAACGATATGAATTGGCGGCAAAATTGGCTAAGGAAATAATGGATAGCAAAAAATATGAATTATATCCTATATATGGAGATTTATTTCAATATAAAGCTCATAATACAAACAAAGAATTTATTATTCGGATGGATAAGGATAGCCACCCAGGCGCAACGTATTCATTTAGAGATCTTGCCCCTCATTATAGAACTGGGAATGGACAATCTTATTTAGTACCATTAAAGTCTTTGGTAGATTCCTATTGGACTTTACAAGGAAAACCTATCGATAGATGTTCAATACACAGTAAAGAAGAATACGAGTTATCACCAAAGCTAAATAGGGATCCACGCTACTTCATGTCAATTTTTGGTCATGGTGATGAGTTTTATGGAGAAAAAATCGACATTTATAATGAAAATTCTCCTTTATATTATGACGCACGCAGATCAAGTAAGTCCGGGTATTGGTTTAAAAAATTTGTTGACAAGGCTGACGCTTTTAAAGCTAATGGAAATATGGAATTTGGACTTTTGAGATATGCTGAAGTATTATTGACATATGCTGAAGCTAAAATCATGTTAGGGGACATAAATACTCTTGCAAAACAGTGTATAAATGAAGTGAGAAGCAGAGCTGGATTAGATATGGAATATGCTGATGTAACCAAGGGAGAATACATCAATTATACTCAACAAGAATGGATTGAATTGATCCGAAATGAGCGAAGAATTGAATTTGCTGGAGAAGGGCTACGTTATGATGACATTATTAGATGGAGAATTGCAGAGAAAGTTCTAAATCAGCCAGCATTAGGACATACTACGGAAATTAACGGGCATTTAAAATCATTAAAAATAGAAGACCGCTCATTTCAACCTCATAATTATTTGTGGCCTTTCCATGAAAATAGTTTAAAAGTTGAACCTGGCTTAAAACAAAATCCTGGATACTAGATGATTGAATATTTCATGATCGGAGTCTTATTTTTCATATAAATTAAATTTGGTTTGCTGTCTTAAGACAGCAAACCAAAAAAAATATTGTAATAAAACAAAAAAGAGCTATTATTTTTTTGATCGAATGAAACATAAAACTTTTATAATTATATTCTTTTCCCTGTTTTCCTCATTCGGAATATATGCGCAACAATCTCCGATACACTTTAAAGTGCTATCTTATAATTTACGATTTGGCGAACTGGCGTCATTGGAAGAATTGGCTGACTTTATAAAAGCGCAATCACCCGATGTCGTTGCGATACAAGAAGTAGATGTTCGAACATATAGGGAGCGGGCACCAAGGCAGAATGGAAAAGACTTTATAACTGAACTCGGCTTTCTCACCGGAATGTTTAGTGCCTATGGCAAAACAATTCCATACAAGCGCGGATATTACGGTATAGGTATTTTGAGTAAATTTCCGTTGGCTTCGGTTGAACGCGTTTATTTACCCAAAACAGAAAAAGGAAAAGAACAACGGGCAATCTTAATAGCGAATGTGGAATACGAAGAAAACAAGTTCTTCACCTTTGCTTGTACTCATTTAGATTACACAAACACGTGGGAAAGACAAACACAAGTAAATAAAATCAATGAACTTTTTCGTACAAACCCATATCCCATTATTATCGCCGGCGATTTCAACGCCACTCCTGAGTCAACGGAAATAAAAAAAGGAATGTCGTCATGGAAACGTTTATGTGGTTTCGATAACACGATCCCCGCGAAAGAACCTAAAAATAAAATTGATTACATTTTTGGTAAACCAATCGAAAATTGGGAAATAATTGACAACCAAACATATTCCATTCAGCTTTCCGATCATCTACCAATCAGCGCGACAGTGCGAATGAAAGAATGATTAGTTTCACATAACAAATAAAGCATATAACAGATATCAAACAATTATTATTTTTCGAAAAAAGTTAATATTTATGACTAACAGACGACAATTCCTAAAAACAATGGGTGGCGCGACACTGTTCACAATTATTCCAAGACATGTTCTGGGAAAGGGATTTATCGCGCCAAGTGATCAAATTACCAAAGGAATAATAGGAACAGGTGGCATGGGACGAAGCCACATTCCTTATGACAATACTCGTGTAGTCGCGATTTGCGATGTCGATAAAAATCATTTGGCGAAAGCTGCCGCGATGATAAAAGAAAAAGTAAATGCGTATCATGATTTTCGTGATTTGATCGCCAATCAAAATGTGGATATCGTGCATATCGCTACCCCGCCACACTGGCATGGCATCATGGCCGTTGAGGCGGCAAAAGCGGGAAAAGATATTTTTTGCGAAAAACCAATGACGCGCACTATTGGTGAAAGCAAACGCATAGTAGAAGCTATCCAACAACACGGGAACATATTCCGACTAAATACTTGGTTTCGCTTTAAAGATCAATTTTATGGACTTGGCACTCCTGTGAAACCGTTGAAAAAGTTGGTCGATAGCGGACTGCTCGGTTGGCCTTTAAAGGTGACAATAAGCAAACACACCGGATTTGATTGGAAATTTTTCTGGGTAGGCAAAAATCATCTCGAACCTCAAGCAGTTCCTCCCGAATTAGATTACGACATGTGGTTGGGACCCGCACCATACAAGCCGTATAATGCGCACCGCGTGCATCAAACTTTTCGTGGATATTGGGATTACGACGCGGGTGGCTTAGGCGATATGGGGCAACATTATATCGACCCGGTACAATATTTATTGGGAAAAGACAATGACAGTCCCGTCAAAATTGAAGTTGACGCGCCACAACAACATCCGGACGCGGTAGGCACATGGCGTTCCATTACTTATACCTATAAAGATGGATGTCAAATTATTTTATGGGGCGGTGATTATGGTGAACCAAATACACCCTATATAGTGGGACCGAAAGGAAATGTATACCGTAACTTTGTGTGTGATATTCCTAATTGGGAAGACAAATTAGCTGATTATCCCGAACCCGCCATGCAAAATACAGACTTTATTGAATGTGTACGGAATCGACAGAAATATGCGTTGAATGAAATTAACGGACATCGTTCGTGTACTATTGTCAATCAGGGAGCAGTCGCACTGCAACTAAACAGAACCTTGGAATACGATCCTGTAAAAGAACGATTTGTCAATGATGATGAAGCCAATAGACTTTTGAATCAACCTATGAGAGCTCCGTGGAATATATAATCAATAAAAAACTAGAATTTATGAACCATTTAAATAGATATCTTTGTGCCCTCTTTCTATGTGTGTTAAACTTCGGATTGATAGCACAAACACCACAAAACAGAACCGTGTCGACACGTGTCGCCGACGCGTTGGCTCAACTTCCGGCTGAAACGCCTCAACAATATCAACAAATAATGAGCGATTTAGTATCGACAGGCGAGGATGGCTTGCTGCATTTAGTCGCTAATATGCATGCCCCCGGAAAAGGCAACAATGAAATTGCGGATTACGCGATAAGCGGATGGACAAACTTTGTAGCAAACGACGCCAACAAAAAAGCTATAGCCTTAAAAGCCTATACAAAAGCTTTACGACAACCGATAGATAATGAAATTAAGGCGACGCTTATTCGTCAACTCGAACGAATAGGTGACGATAGCTGTATTGATGTGTTGAAATCGCTTCTTGACAACAAGCGGTTGTCAGCACCCGCCACGCAAGCATTGGCATCCATCGGAACAGAAAAAGCCAATAGTGAACTTTTGACGGTTTTTGCAAATAAATCATTGATGGACGCGCAAAAAATCAATATTGTAAACGCTATCGCGAAAAATCAATATTTCAGCGCGGAAACTCAATTGATTGCTGAATTGAAAAAGAAGCCTTCATTAAACTTGCAAGATGCTATTTTTAGAGCACTTGGAACAATCGGAGGTGAAAAATCAATTGAACCATTGAAAAAAGTCGCTGAAAGTAATCATTATTTATACAAAAAAAATGGTGTTGTATCCGCTTATTTTTCTCTATTGAATCGATTAAATAACAAAAACCCGCAAAGAGTGAAAATAGAAGCCGAAAAGTTGCTTGAAATTGCCAAAAAGAAGAATGACAATACATTGCGATTTTCAGCAATTAGATTGCTGCAAGCGCAAAAATCAACTGACAAAATCGATATTCTGAGACAAGTATTGACAGAGGATGATATCGTATTGATGACAAATGTAATCAATAATTATCCTTATCAAAATGAGCCGTCAGTGGTAACATTAATGGAGAATGAGTTGAGGCGTACGACATCCGCAGAAAAACAAACCGCGCTCATATATTGGTTTGGAAAATATCAACCTTCAAAAAGCGTGTCGCTTATTTCACCATATGTAAATTCAGAGAATACGATGGTTCGAAAAGCGGCTATTACAACTTTGGCAGACATCGGTGATAATGCCGCTCTGGCAGTCCTCGCAACGCTCTTTATGCAGAATGATTTACAGTCTGTATCCCTTGCACAAGATGCAATGTCAACGTATAAAGGTGATTTATCTGCCACGTTGTCCACTATATATGAGCAAAGCAGTCAAGCCGGAAAAATAGCCGTTTTGCAGTTAATCGCACAACGAAAAATCAAATCGCGCTATCCTATGGTTATTAAAGAATTGGGCAATAAAGATAAAACTATTCGCAGAGAAGCTACAAAAACATTGCAACATGTTGTAACGCCGAACCAATTGCCTGAGTTGTTCCTTCTTTTGGAACAAACAGCCTCTTCGGATGAAATTCCGTTCATTCAACAAGCAATTAACAATGCATTATCTCCATTACCGGCAGAAAAACAACACGCTTTAATTACTGAAAAAATGAATTTATCTACCCGGAAAAATTTGTATTATAGCGCGCTAGCCAATACCGGTACTCAACAGGCTTTATCCGATATCGTCACGGCATATCAATCCGGAGATGTTAAAAATAAAGATGCCGCTTTTGAAGCATTGACGCAATGGAAATCATTCGATGTCGTATATCCGTTTTTGGAGCTTGCAAGAGCAACCGGTGATAAAAACGAACAAGGAAAAATAGCCGAAGCACTGCTGACTATTATTTCAAAATCAGATAAAACAGATGCTATAAAATATTTGTATTTGCGTGAAACGTTGGCTTTTGCTCAAAACGACAAAGTTCAAAACAAAATTATTCGTGCCATCGGACAAACCAATATGTATCAAGCAATGTCTTTCTTATCGCCATGGATGAAGCAATCTAAAACCAAAGAGGCCGCTGCACAAGCTATTATGAAATTGGCTTTGGATAATCCACAGTTTGCGGGTAAAAAAACTGCTGAATTGTTGTTCGAGGTTAGCAAGAATTTAAATAACCCCGATGCCGATTATCAACGTGAAGCAATCAAAAAATACTGTAATGATAATGTGCAAGAAAAAGGATTTGAGTCAATTTTTAACGGAAAAGATTTAGCTGGATGGCAAGGATGGTTCGCGAATCCTATCCAAAAAGAAAAAATGAGTAAATCAGAACGTGAAATTGCTCAGAAGAAAGCTGATAAAGAAGCCGCGATTAATTGGAACGTTCAAAACGGAGAACTGGTTTTTAGTGGCAAAGGCGATAATTTATGCACTAAAAAAGCATATGGTGATTTTGAAATGCTTGTGGACTGGAAGTTGTATCCCGGAAAAGAACCCGATGCCGGTATTTATTTGCGCGGCACGCCCCAAGTGCAAATATGGGATACGGCACGTGTCAATGTCGGTGCGCAAGTAGGATCGGGAGGATTATATAATAATAAAATGCATCCGAGCAAGCCTTTGAAAGTGGCGGATGAGAAAGTTGGCGAGTGGAATACTTTTCGCGTTCGGATGATTGGTGATCGTGTTTCAGTTTGGCTCAACGGCGAACTTGTAACCGATAATGTCATATTGGAAAATTATTGGGATCGAAATCAATCAATCTTTCCAATAGAACACATTGAATTGCAGGCACACGGCAGCAAAGTAGCGTATCGTGATATTTACGTCAAGGAAATTGAACGTCCTGAACCGTTTGAACTTTCAAATGAGGAAAAAAAAGAAGGATTTATCGTGCTTTTCGATGGTACAAATATGCACGAATGGACAGGCAATACGCAAGATTACATTTTAGAAGACGGACTCATTGTAATGCATCCTTCTCAACGATTTGGTGGAAACCTATACACAAAACAAGAATTCGACAACTTTATTTTCCGTTTCGAGTTTATGCTCACACCCGGAGCCAACAATGGTTTAGGAATTCGAACACCCATGGAGGGTGACGCCGCGTATGTAGGTATGGAATTACAGATTCTTGATAACGAAGCACCTATTTATAAAAATCTGCAACCATATCAATATCATGGTTCGGTTTACGGTGTGATTCCTGCAAAGCGAGGATTCTTGAAACCAACGGGAGAATGGAATTATCAAGAAGTCATTGCCGATGGAGACCATATTAAAGTGATTTTGAACGGGGAAACGATTCTTGACGGAAATATCCGAAATGCTGCAAAAAATGGTACAATGGACAAAAAAGAGCACCCCGGATTATTTAACAAAACAGGACATATCGGCTTTTTAGGTCACGGATCAAAAGTGAAGTTCCGCAATATTCGAGTGAAGAGAATAAAATAATGAATTGTTAGAATTCATTCATTATTACAAGTGAGTAGGGGAGGGTGTGTCAAAAAACATTCTCCCTAAACCAAACTATCATTTATAAAAAACGACCGCTAGCAAAGAGCTAAAAACTCAATGATAGCGGTCGTTTAATTTGTAATTATCCGGGTTTATTTCGGGCGGATAGGAAGGTAGAAAAAACAATGCAACTTTGTTCTCATTCTTTTCCACCCATTCTTTTACAACTTTACTGTGATGAACTTTAAGATTATCCAATATCCGATAAATTTTTGTTGTTGATGATTTGATTAACTGCTTTAGAAATTCAATAATCCTCTCTGAATTGATTATTTGAGAGTAAGTCATAAGTAATGTCAGGCTCAAAAAATGTGATTTGTTCTTTGTGTCTTTTGCCAAAAGTGGCTTAATACTCTTTAATCTGACGATGAAAAAAATATTGTTGTTATGGCAACAGCCACAGTTCCAATGGCAACCCACATGGCAGTTCTCCTTTTCGACGGATTGATTTTTTTATGGCGAAATGATTTGTTATGTTGAGTTTTTATTGGTCGGGGATAGGGTGTCGGCGTCTTTTCCGGCGGTAACGTTTTTTCTTCGAGTCGCGTGTCTACTTTTTGATGTTTCTCATTTTGTGGTTCAACAATCTCTTTCACCTGTTTCGAAATATCGGAGAGTAAGGAAGAGGTGAGCGGAATGTCATCTTTTTTGTCCGAATCTTCGTGAGGAAGTTCTTCATTCTCTTTCGATAAATCTTCTTGCGTTTGTTCGTATACATCCATATGTTCAAATGAAACGCCTTCGTTCAACAATACCGGTTCAAAGTGAGAAAAAGGCTTATTTACCAATTCGCTTAGTGCGCTATCCGGTTCAAAAATAAGGCGTTGTTTTGGCGGGTTGTTGTTCTCTGACGGTTGTGCCGTAAGCATCAAAGAGCCAAAAGATTTTATCGTTAGCGTTTTCTCTTGATTAAGGAGCGTCGGGATTTCTTCGGAAAATATTTCAATGAATATTTCGGCTTCTCCTTGTGAAATGTTCTCTTTTCCCGCCAACAATTTCGCAAAATCTTTTATATTCAAAATGCTCTGTTCTATTACTTTTTGTTCATCAGAATCAGTGTTTTGCCCAACAAAAGGTTCTGCCGGAATGCAAATTGCTTCAATTTTGGGAGGCATCAAGTGGCGCTCATTCGTTTTAGCATCAACCGTAATGCATTCGTCTCTCTTTTCAGTTTGGAATAAACCAATGTTTGGTATTGAAACGTATTTGCCGTTGGCAAGGGTTTCGTTGATAAGCAATGTTAAGGTTTCCAGCATTTTGGATGCTTGTGCTGATGTGTAATCTCGTTTTTTTGCCAATGTGGCGACAATTTCTTTGTGTTTCATTTTTCCTAATGTTTTACGTTCTTTTTTCGCCTTCCAAGTCAAAAGGCATCGCCGATGTGATGGTGATATTGTAAAATTCGCCCGGAGTGAGTTTTGTTTTCTTATTTATCAGAACTTCGCCGTCAATTTCGGGAGAATCAAACTCCGTTCGTCCCACATAAAAATCGGCTTCTTCTCTGTCAATAACGACTTTGAGTTGTTGCCCGATTTTCGATGTATTTGTTTCCAACGCAATCTCTTCTTGCAGATCCATCAACCTGTTCATGCGTTCTTGCTTGACGTTTGGGGAAATGTCGTCAGAATAATGTTTGTCGCAATAGGTGTCGTCTTCGTGAGAGTAGGGGAATGCGCCCAAACGCTCGAAGCGTGTGTTGCGTACAAATTCGAGCAACTGCTCAAAGTCGTTATCGGTTTCGCCGGGATGTCCTACCATCATGGTTGTTCGCAGGTGGATGCCCGGAACCTCTTTACGAACGCGTGTTATCAAGTCGATTGTTTGCTCTTTGGTGATGTTTCGTCGCATGATTCTCAACATATTGTTGCTGATATGTTGGAGTGCGATGTCGAGGTAGTTGCACACATTTTCGCGTTCTCGAATCACTCGAAGCAAATCCACCGGGAAGTGCGCCGGATAGGCATAGTGGAGGCGAATCCATTCCACACCTTTGATGTCGGCAATGCGTTCTACTAATTGCGGCAGCATCGCTTTTTTGTATCTGTCTAAACCGTAGTAGGTTAAGTCTTGTGCAATGAGTTGAAATTCTTTCACGCCTTTGTCAATTAAGCGATGCGCTTCTTGCTCAATCTCTTCCATCGGACGCGAGCGATATTTTCCTGTAATTAAAGGAATGGCGCAATAGGAGCAGGTGCGATTGCATCCTTCCGAAATTTTTAGATAGGCATAATGTGGCGGTGTGGTCAGATTTCGCTCAATAGCCAACGAACGGTTGTAGGATTTTCCTAAATCGTTGAGCAGCAATTTCCAGTCGAATTTACCATAAAAATGATCCACTTCCGGAATTTCTTTGACGAGCTCATCGCGGTAGCGCTCAGATAAACACCCCATCACAAACAACTTGTTTAGTTTCTTGTGGCTTTTGGCATCCGCAAACGACAAAATGGTATCGATGGATTCCTGTTTGGCATCGCCAATGAATCCGCACGTGTTGATTATGGCAATTTCACCTCGCGGCGTTTCGCTGTCGTGCTCTACGGTGTAGCCGTGGGCAACAAGCTGTCGCATCAGTAACTCAGAATCAATCAGATTCTTGGAGCAGCCCAGAGTGATGATGTCTATCTTATTTTTTATCATGTAAATAAATGTTCAGCTTGTAAATAGAAATAAATGCAGTTGAGTTTTATAATCTGCTTTGTTTGCATGTCATCCGAAAGGAGAGTGGAGGTCTCTTTTTCTTAACCAAAGAGGGAGTCTACAAACTCTTTGCGGCGGAAAACTTGCAGATCTTCCATTTTTTCACCCAATCCGATATATTTTACCGGAATTTTAAACTGATCGGAAATGCCGATAACCACGCCACCTTTTGCCGTTCCATCCAGTTTGGTAATGGCTAAAGATGTTACTTCCGTCGCGGCGGTAAATTGTTTTGCCTGCTCAAACGCGTTTTGTCCGGTGGATCCGTCGAGTACGAGCAACACTTCGTGTGGGGTCTCGGGAATTACTTTGCTCATCACATTTTTTATTTTGGTGAGCTCATTCATTAGGTTTATTTTGTTGTGGAGTCGCCCTGCGGTATCGATGATTACCACATCGGCATTGTTGGCTTTGGCAGAACTCAATGTGTCAAATGCCACCGATGCCGGATCGGCACCCATTTTTTGTTTTATTACCGGCACCCCCACGCGTTTGCCCCAGATGAGTAATTGCTCAACAGCGGCAGCGCGAAAGGTGTCGGCAGCACCCAAATAGACCGATAATCCTCTTGATTTGAATTGATATGCTAATTTCCCGATGGTGGTGGTTTTGCCCACACCATTTACGCCAACCACCATTATCACGTATGGTTTTTTTTCTTTTGGAATGGAGAATTCTTCTAAATCGGCAGAGTTATTTTCCATTAGAAGGGCAGCAATTTCTTCGCGGAGAATGGTTGTCAGTTCATCGGTGTTTACATATTTATCTCTTGCAATGCGCTCTTCGATGCGTTCAATGATTTTTAACGTGGTATCCACACCCACATCAGAGGTTACAAGCACCTCTTCTAATTCGTCCAACACATCGTCGTCCACTTTGGATTTTCCGGCTACCGCGCGTGTTATTTTGGAAAAAATGCTCTCTTTTGTTTTTTCCAGCCCTTTGTCCAGTGTCTCTTTTTTCCCTTTGGAGAAGATATTAAATAATGCCATACAGTGTATATATTTTAAAATGATTGTTCTATCCGGTTTGATTTTCTTGAGGTAAAAATTCTTATATTCCACATAAATATACAAAACTACAAAATAGTTAATAAAAAAAATCCCTACATCTAAATGCAGGGATATTTTTACACATTTTTAACCATTTTTACTTTGCGAAGTAATCGTTTATTTGGTCGTTCAATATCATTTCTTCTTTGAATGAATAAGCACCGGTTTTGGGTGATTTCACCATTTTAATCACTTTGGTGTGACTACGTCCCGATGTTGTATTTTTATCGCGGAATCCTGCGACTGATTTCTTTGCCATAATCTATTTTGTTTTACTTGATTTCTTTATGTACAGTCATTTTTTTTAGAATCGGATTGTATTTTTTCAATTCGAGTCTGCCTGTTGTATTTTTTCTGTTTTTCGTTGTGATATATCTCGAAGTACCCGGCATGCCGCTCTCTTTGTGTTCGGTGCACTCTAATATCACTTGCACGCGATTTCCTTTTGCTTTTTTAGACATTTCTCTTTTTCTCCTTCAAATTTAAGCGTTTAAGTACCCGTTGGCAGCCGCTTTTTTCAATGCGGCATCCAACCCTATTTTGTTGATTGTGCGAAGTCCGGCAGCCGAAATATTGAGGCTGATCCAGCAATCTTCTTCTACCCAATAGAATTTTTTTCTGAACAGGTTGACATTAAATTTACGTTTTGTCTTTCTGTTTGAGTGCGAAACATTGTTGCCAACCATTGCTCTTTTTCCTGTTATTTGACAAATTTTAGACATGATATATCGTATTTGTTGTTTTTGAAACTGTGCTTCACAATATTCCTGAAGCAAATCAGGCGGCAAAATTAATCATTTATTTTTAAACGGCCAAGGATTCGAACAATAAATTTATCTCGTATGTTTCAATCGAAATCGCTGTTATGCAAGCAACGGATTTGAAGATTTTATTTTAGTTCAAACGCTCGACAGACTTGCACATACAGTTGATTGATGGCATCCAACGAGTGCTGGCGTATTTGTGAAAGCAAATTTTTGTTTTCGCCCGCTGCACTAATAGCGCTGTTGGTAATGGTTTGTTCGGCCGCTGTTGGCGAAGATAAGAATGCGCTTTTATCGCCTTTCACACTTTGATACGAAATGTCTCTTACCGTGAGCACCGCACCCGAGGAGGTCACATTTACATCGAAGCGATAACTCATCATCACCTTTTCTGATGCATATTGGCTCTCTTTCGAAAGGGGCAACTCTTCTTTTAGGCTGATGCTGACATTATGCTCGTCGCGATTAAAGCGGATACTTTGCAAAAGAGGATTTCCGGCATAATTCCTTTTTGCCCAATTTTGCAACATGCCGTATTGAGACTCTTCCGACAAACCCTCGTCGGTGCTAATTAGTTGTTGGAAAAGAACTTTTCCGTTTACAATCGATACTGTTGTAAAGGCCGTTTCGCCCACATTTTGCGCTTGCATGCTTGTTGATATTAACAATATAATAAAAATAACTATTTTAACTCGTTTCATGATCATTTATTTTAATTAAAAAAAACACTGCTGCACATCATGTGCAACATGATATTAGACTGCAAACGTAGCGAAAAGATTAAACAGAGACAAATACATTGTGAAAAAATAGCAGATTATTATTTTATTTTATCAGTTAAAACCATTACTTTTGCAACTTAAAAATTTAATTACGTAATTTTCAATAAAAACAAGCAATGTCTAAAAAACATACTGAAAGCAAAGCAGAACAACGCATCGAAACATTTGAGGAGGCGTTGAGTTCATCGGAACAATTTCTTGAAAAAAACCAGAAACCCATTTTGTATGGGCTGTTGGCATTAATATTGATTGTTGGAGCATATCTTGCCTATCGTTACCTCTACAAAGTGCCACGCAACGAAAAAGCACAAGCAGCCATCTTCAAAGGAGAACGATATTTCCAACTTGGGGAAGATTCGTTGGCACTGTTTGGCAATAACAACGACTACATCGGTTTTGAAGCCATTATCCACGATTACAAAGGAACGAAAACCGCTGATTTGGCTTGCGCCTATGCCGGAATCTGTTATAGCAGAATGGGGCAAAATGAAAAAGCATTATCTTATCTCAATCGATTCAAAGGAGGCGACTTTCTCATAACACCTTCTATTACAGGAGCTATCGGAGATGTTTATATGAATATGAATCGAACCGACGATGCCATTTCGTTTTTTCTGAAAGCCGCTAAAAAAGCGAACAATCAAATGCTGAGTCCTATTTATTATAAAAAAGCCGGTTTGGCCTATTTGACCCTCAAAAAATATGATGAAGCCATTGATGTTTTCACCAAAATAAAAGATAAATATATTGATACGCCTGAGGCGCAAGAGGCCGATAAATTTATAAAACAGGCAGAATTACAAAAAGCATACGCACAATAAATATATCGGCATGGCAACCCAATATCAAAATTTATCGTCTTACGATTCTCACGCCATTCCCCACGGAAAAGGCAAACGCATTGCCATTGTCGTGTCGGATTGGAACACAGCCGTAACTTCCAAGTTGTTGCAAGGCGCGTATGAAACGCTCGTTAAATTTGGTGTGGAAGAAAAAGATATTCTAGTGGAGCACGTGCCCGGCAGTTTTGAACTGACATTCGGTGCCAAAGTGATGATTGAGAAGGCAGATGTTGATGCCGTAATCATTCTTGGATGCGTGATTCAGGGCGAAACTCCGCATTTCACTTTTGTGTGCAACAGCGTAACGGAAGGAACCACACAGTTGAATATCCAATATGCTGTGCCTGTCGTTTTCGGATTGCTCACAACCAATACATTGGAGCAAGCAAAGGCGCGTTCGGGAGGCAGACACGGAAACAAAGGCGACGAAGCGGCAATTACGGCCTTGAAAATGATCGCGCTTTCTGAACGGTATAAAAAATAATAATATTGAATTGATCCATTCCTCATTTAGCTAAATTGATGCATGATAAAATAGATCCTATGAAGATTGTTTTTATCGGATCGGGAAATTTGGCGACAAACTTAGCCAAAGCCCTACACGACGCGGGACACCATATTTTGCAGATATATAGCTATACCGAAATAAATGCGCAAAAATTGGCAAGATGCGTGGCGGCAACAGCCACTCATCAGTTGGAAGCATTACGCGACGATGCCGATATCTATATTTTTGCCGTAAAAGATGATGTCCTCCAACAGATAATTTCTCAAATGCCCCATAAAAAAGGTGTTTGGCTACATACGGCAGGCAGCATCCCTATGGATATCTTTTCGCCATTTCATGATGAATATGGCGTTTTTTATCCCATTCAAACATTTAGTAAAGAACGTCCGGTGCCATTTTCCTCAATACCTATATTCATAGAAGCGTCACACCCGAAAGTAAAAAACAGGATTGAGCGATTGGCACGAAGCATATCTACGCAAGTACAAATCTTGTCAAGCGACAAAAGAAAATATCTGCATTTGGCGGCTGTTTTTGCATGCAATTTCACCAACCATCTCTACGCGTTGGCATCCGAAATTGTGGAGAGAGAAAACATCTCTTTCGATGCCCTTAAACCGCTGATTGCAGAAACAGCCGCCAAAATAATGGACATGGCGCCACAGCAAGCACAGACCGGTCCCGCAGTACGCATGGACGAAAATGTGATGCGTAAACATCTACAACTGATTAGAGATGACGAGTTAAAAGAGATTTATTTACAATTAAGCAAAAGCATACACAACCATTCGATATGAGCACAATCAATTACGATTTAAGCAAAATAAAATCCTTTGTTTTTGATGTTGACGGCGTGCTTTCGTCACAAACCATCACACTGTCGCCCGATGGTGAACCTTTGCGCTCTGTCAATATACAAGACGGTTATGCCATCCATCAAGCAATACAGACCGGATACGATGTTGCCATCATCACAGGAGGCAATTCTGCCGGCGTAAAAAAGCGTTTTGAACTACTGGGCGTAAAGCATATCTACATGGCATCATCCACCAAAATAAAAGACTATATGGACTATATCGAAAAAACAGGATTCAATCATTACGAAGTGTTGTATGCAGGAGACGATATCCCCGACTATGAAGTGATGCGAAAAGCGGGCCTGCCTGTAGCACCTGCCGATGCCGCCCCCGAGATAAAAAAGATAAGCCGATACATCTCTTCACGTAAAGGCGGCGAAGGCGTCGCACGCGATGTGATTGAGCAGGTGTTGAAACTACAAGGCAATTGGATGAACAAACAGGTGTGGGGTTGGTAATTATTATGTGTGCGGATGAGCGATTATCCGCTTTTTTATAAAAGAACAAAAGTGATAATTTAACGGGAAAACCATCTTTTCTGCTCCTTATTGAAACAAAAATATTTTTATTTTGACCAAATCTGTAATGAAAAAGCCCCGATAAACGCAAAATAGTATCTAACGCGCTGAAAATCGAAAGGGTAAATGTTGAAAAATTAACACTCAAAACTTGATGATTTATAAAACATAAACTATTTTTGTGGAAACCTATTTTTTAAAACCACAATAATAATGGCAAAAGTTAAAGGCTACGTAGAAGTAAACACACAACGCTGTAAAGGATGTAACCTCTGTGTCGTATCATGTCCGGCAAGCGTATTGGAACTGCAACCACGCGAAGTAAACGACCGTGGATATCACTATGTGTATATGAAATCGCCCGATGATTGCATCGGATGTGCAAACTGTGGATATGTGTGTCCCGATGGATGCTTAACCGTCTATCGCAAGCGGATTGATTGATTTTCAGTAGAAAATCAACACAGTTTGGCTCTTTTTTTCCTAAATCAAAACAGTTTTATTGCATCACACAATTAACGAAAAAACAACCCTATGTTAGAAGAAATATCATTAATGAAAGGAAACGAAGCCATCGCGCACGCCGCCATCCGTTATGGCGTTGATGGTTACTTCGGATATCCGATTACACCGCAATCAGAAATTATAGAAACACTCATGGCCGAAGCACCATGGAAAACAACCGGAATGGTTGTATTGCAAGCCGAAAGTGAAGTGGCTGCCATCAATATGGTGTATGGAGGCGCTGCTTGTGGAAAATATTCCATGACCTCCTCATCCAGTCCCGGTATCAGCCTCAAACAAGAGGGAATTTCTTACATTGCCGGCGCCGAATTACCATGCCTCATTGTCAATGTGCAGCGTGGCGGTCCCGGTTTGGGAACCATTCAACCTTCGCAGGCTGACTATTTTCAAACCGTCAAAGGCGGCGGACATGGCGACTATCGATTGATCACGCTTGCGCCTTCGTCGGTGCAGGAAATGGCTGACTTTGTCGCTTTGGGATTTGATTTGGCATTTAAATATTGCACCCCGGCAATGATTCTTTCCGATGGTGTTATCGGACAGATGATGGAAAAAGTACGCCTGCCTGAGTTTAAACGCAGAAGAACCGAACAAGAAATACGGCAGCAATGCCCTTGGGCAACCCTAGGAAAAACACCCGATAGAGCACCCAACATTATCACTTCACTCGAAATGGATTCTGAAGTCATGGAGAAACGAAACCACAAGTTTCAACAAAAATACAGAGAGATTGAGGCCCATGAAGTACGCTATGAATCCATAAATTGTGACGGTGCCGATTATATTCTGGTCGCGTTTGGCTCCGCGGCACGTATCTGCCTAAAAACCATCGAACTTGCAAAAGAAGAAGGACTGAAAGTCGGATTGATACGTCCCATCACCCTTTGGCCTTTCCCAACGGAAATCATCGCGAACTATTCGCGTAAAGTCAAAGGATTCTTGACCGTAGAAATGAACGCGGGACAAATGGTAGAAGATGTTCGCCTCGCGGCGAATGGAAAAGTTCCCGTAGAACATTACGGACGCTTGGGAGGAATTGTGCCAACACCATATGGAGTGTTGGACGCCCTAAAAGAAAAATTAATTAAATAAAATACCGACAGATAGTGGACCCGAAAATACGTAAAATATTTCTTATCCTTTTTATCATTGCCGTATTGGCAACAGCTATTGTCTATTTTGTGACACACAAAGATATGATGATGACATGGTATTTTGGCGGAGCTGCTATCATATTGTATCTTTTATATAGATTCTCAAAATAATAAAGCTATGGATAAAAATCTAATTGTAAGTCCCGAAAACCTAGTCTATGCGAAACCGGAGTTGATGAACGAGGTAGATATGCACTACTGTCCGGGTTGTTCGCACGGAGTGGTACACAAACTTGTTGGCGATGTAATTAAAGAACTCAATTTAGAAGACAAGACCATTGGAATCGCGCCGGTAGGCTGCGCCGTATTTGCATACAAATATCTCGATATCGATTGGCAAGAAGCCGCTCACGGACGCGCACCGGCATTGGCAACCGCTGTTAAGCGTCTCAATCCCGACAAAATGGTATTTACCTATCAAGGTGACGGTGATTTGGCCGCCATTGGCACGGCTGAAACCATTCATGCTGCCAACCGCGGCGAAAACATTGCCATCGTTTTTATAAACAATGGAATATATGGCATGACCGGAGGACAAATGGCACCGACAACACTTGACCGGATGAAAACATCTACCAGCCCCGAAGGTCGAGACACAACAACGATGGGAAATCCACTAAAAATTCTCGATTTACTGGCATTATTAGATGGCGTCTGCTTGGCGACACGCCAAAGTGTACACACCCCCGGCGCAGTGAAAAAAGCCAAACGCATGATTAAAAAAGCGTTTGAGAACTCAATGGCAAACAAAGGAACATCGATTGTGGAAATCGTTTCCACGTGCAATTCCGGCTGGAAAATGTCACCGGCGGCAGCCAATGATTGGATGCAAGAAAATATGTTTCCGGTATATCCGATAGGCGATTTAAAAAATGTTTAAAAACACACAATTATCATTATGTTACAAGAAATAGTTATTGCAGGTTTTGGAGGACAGGGAGTGTTGTCAATGGGAAAAATATTGGCATATTCCGGAATCATGGAAGACAAGGAGGTATCGTGGATGCCCGCGTATGGACCCGAACAACGCGGTGGTACGGCAAATGTTACCGTAATCGTCTCTGACAAACCCATCAGTTCACCCATTGTGAATTTATATGATATTGCCATTGTGCTCAATCAACCCTCGTTAGACAAGTTTGAAGAGAAGGTGAAACCCGGTGGAATTCTCATTTACGATGGATATGGAATTCACAAAACGGCAACACGAAAAGACATCAATGTCTATAAGATTGACGCGATGGAAGAGTCTATGCGAATGAACAACAACAAAGTATTTAACATGATTGTGTTGGGAGGACTGTTAAAGTTGTCGCCCATGGTTCAATTGGAAAATGTGATGAAAGGACTGAAAAAATCACTTCCCGAAAGACATCATAAACTCCTGCCTCTTAATGAGCAAGCCATTTGTCGAGGCATGGAAATTGTTCGACAGGAGCGTAAAGCGGAAGTGTAAATACGAAAAACCACAGCTCTGCCGTTTTATTTAATGAAACTTCATAGATAGAGTTATATATTAATGAGAAGGCGCGGAATCCACAAGTAAATTCCGCGCTTTTCACTTTTTATTTTTCACCTTTTTGTCGATTCTTATTTTTTCTGTTAGGACTGCCGTTGCCTCTTTTTTGATTTTGCCGGGCACTAATTTGGCTGCCCTTTCGTTGACGAGGTTTGCGTGAGGCATTGCCTCTTTGGGTAGGTCTTCTGACATTGCTTGCATCATAGGAGGGTGTTTCGCCCAATTCGGTCGGAACCGGGATCTTATAAATTTCCTTTTTCAAGAATTTTTCTATTCGTGCAAATCGGTATTGTTCATCCTCGGATACAAGGGTAATTGCCATTCCCGAATCACCGGCACGCGCAGTTCGTCCGATACGGTGTACATAATCCTCAACATCGTATGGCACATCAAAATTGATAACCAACGAAACATCATTGATGTCGATGCCACGTGCCACAATATCCGTGGCAACGAGAATGTTAACATGTTCGTTTCGGAATTTTCGCATCACAACGTCGCGCTGAGCCTGTTCCAAGTCGGAGTGCATTTCGTCAGAGGACAACCCCATTCTTCGCAACACTTTGGTAATGTTTTTCACTTTTAATTTTGAGCCGGCAAAAAGAATCACCTTGTCGGGTTTCTTCTCTTTAAAAAGCGATTGAACAATGCCAAGCTTTTGTGGCTCGTAGCAAATATATGCCGTTTGTAGAATTGTTTCAGGAGGGCGAGTGATTTCAAGTGTAATCTCTTTGGGATTATTTAAAATCGTTTTTGCCAACTGTTCAATTTTGGGAGGCATTGTGGCCGAAAACATAATGGTTTGACGTTTCTTAGGCAACAATTTTTCAATCTTCATGATATCCTCATAAAACCCCATGTCCAACATGCGGTCGGCTTCATCGAGGATGAAATATTCTACACCTGAAAAATCAATATCGTATAAATTGATGTGAGAAAGCAGACGTCCGGGTGTAGCGATAACGACATCCGCGCCGCTGGTTAATCCTTTTTTCTGTGTTGCCCACACATCGCCGTCGTTTCCACCATATATTGCTACGGACGAAAAAGGTGTGAAATAGGAAAAACCCTCCATCTGTTGGTCAATCTGTTGTGCCAACTCTCGCGTAGGCACCATGATAATGGCATTTATTTTGTTTTCGTCGTGTTTGCGTGTTTGCAAATTATTGATGAGAGGCAGCAGAAAAGCGGCCGTTTTGCCGGTGCCTGTTTGTGCGCACGCAATGATGTCTTTTCGATTTAAAATAATGGGGATGGTCTGTTCTTGAATGGGGGTGGCTTCTGTAAAATTCATCGCGTCAAGTCCTTCGAGTAAGGACTCGCAAAGAGGTAGTTCGGTAAATTTCATTATAACGTGTTGAAGATTTTAAAAACGCAAAGATAGCGTTTATTTTTCTTTATCATTGATAAATGCACTAGATTTTCTTGGTTTTGAGAAGCCCCATTTTTTTGATGCAAAACACATCGCGCTCTACCAATTATTATCATTGTATGATGAGAGGAAGTGTGCAAATTTGCTCTTAACTCATTTTGGTTCATGAAAATTTTCGTGCATCATTTATTCATTTTTCAGGATTGTTTTTACTACCTTTGCAGCACACAAATCGATTATCCTATACAATTGAGATGAAACAAATTTTAGTTATCGGTTCTACCGGACAAATTGGTTCCGAGTTGACCATGGAATTAAGAAAAAACTACGGAGGAGAACATGTTGTAGCCGGATACATCCCCGGAGCCGAACCCAAAGGAGATTTACTGGAAAGTGGACCCGCCGAGGAAGCAGACATCACCAATATATCACAAATAGCAAAGGTTGTAGAGAAATATAAAATAGACACCATCTACAATTTGGCTGCTCTTTTATCCGCAGTGGCAGAGGCAAAACCACAATTGGCATGGAATATTGGCTTAGGGGGCCTTTTTAATGTGCTGGAAGTGGCACGCGAAAAGAAATGCGCCGTTTTTACGCCCAGTTCTATCGGCGCTTTTGGAAACAACACACCCAAAGACAAAACACCGCAAGATACCATTCAGCGACCCAAGACCATGTATGGCGTAACGAAAGTTTCGGGAGAGTTGTTGAGCGACTATTATTATCATCGCTTTGGTGTAGATACGCGCTCAGTGCGTTTTCCCGGATTGATTTCCAACGTAACGCCACCGGGAGGCGGAACAACCGATTATGCCGTTGATATTTACTATTCCGCAGTCAAAGAGGGGGCTTTTGTTTGTCCGATCAAACAAGGTACTTATATGGATATGATGTATATGCCTGACGCGCTAAAAGCAGCGATTCAGCTTATGGAAGCCGACCCCTCACGTTTGGTACATCGTAACTCGTTTAATGTTACGGCAATGAGTTTTGAGCCCGAACAATTGGCAGAAAGCATTCGCAACTATTTGCCCAACTTTACGATGACGTATAAGGTGGATGAACTTCGTCAAAGCATTGCGGAATCGTGGCCAAACTCGTTGGACGACAGTTGCGCGCGCGACGAATGGGATTGGCAACCTCAATATGACTTGGACGCGATGACGCGTGATATGCTTCACGTATTGGGCAAGCGTTTTACGAAATAGAAGACAATGTTATTAATCACAAAGTCAAGTCGGAGGAAATTTTCCTTCGACTTGTTGAGTTCTTATGCTATTCATTTTCGGACAAGGGATGCTTGCTCAGTGGCTCCTGAGGAACTCACATTTAAGACGAGGAGCATTCAAAAATCTGATTGGGAAAATGCTCCTGAGAATAAAAAAATAAAAACCCATCATTCACTCTTTACGTCATTTTCTTCAAGTTACGGCCCGTTGTTGCCGGGAAAGCATTGATTTGTAGTGTGGAGGAACCTTGTTTTTTGTTCCTGACGGCACATTTTTTTGCTCTGACGGCATATTTTTTCGTTCTGACGGTTTGTTTTCTCCTTCTGACATCGCATTTTCTCGTCCTGACGGCGCATTTTTTCATTCTGACGTCTCATTTTTTCGTTCTGACAGTTCATTTTTTCGTCCTGACGGCGCATTTTCTCGTTCTGACGGCCTGTTTTCTCCTTCTGACGTCGCATTTTATCGTTCTGACAAGGCGTTTTTTCTATTTTGCACGCTATTTTCTGTTTCAGAACACGTTTTTTGAGGTTGTTGCCGGAAGATTTGGAATTGAGTTTTCGGTTTTTGCGAATCTTACGGAACGAAAGCCGGAGCATTAAGAAAATTGTTCCCAATAATCGCTATAGAAATTGGACGATGCAAGGAGTTGGGCATGTGTGCCGGAATGCGAAACAGTGCCTTTATCGAAAATATAGATACGGTCGGCTATATTTTTTAGCGAATATAGGCGGTGCGATACAAAAAGGATGGCAATTTCAGCTTTCAATCTGTTGATTAATTGCAAGGCAAACTGCTCTGTTTCTCTATCCATCCCCGAAGTAAATTCGTCTAAAATGAGTAGTTGCGGTTTGCGGTAAAGTGTTCTGATGAGGGCGATCATCTGTTTTTGTCCGCCGGAGAGGTTGATGCCTTCTTCGCCCAAAATGGTGGCAAAACCTTGTGGAAGGGATTGGATGAACGGCATAAAGCCGTAATCGGCGATAAATTTTTCCACATCGGCGGGATTGTCTTCGGGCGAGAGCAGCAAATTATCAACCACATTGCCGTTGAAGACGGCTATTTCCTGTGGAATAACATCTATGATGTCGCGCCAGTTTTCCGTTTTGATTTCCGACAAAGCGATGCTATTGTTTATGGTAACGGCGCCGGACTCGAAAGGGTAGAATTTTTGCAGGATTTGTATAAACGTGCTTTTTCCGCATCCGCTTTCGCCCACAATAGCCACGCATTCGCCTTTTTTAACGGTGAGCGAAATGTCTTTCAATAATTGCCTTTGTCCGGCAAAGTGGAAAGCAAGGCGGTTGAGTTTTTGAAAAAAACGGAACCACGCGGTTTTGAAAACCATGGGCAATAGAAAAATAAATTCGGCTTTAACCACAATATTAAACAGTTGGCTGAATTTTATTTTTGTGTCTATAAACATTGTCCCAATTGCTAAGGTTGTGGCTATAAGAACTATTTTTAGGTATAAAATCAAGGGCAGGATTAGGTAATAAATCCAGCCCCACAGGTTATTTATACGAATATAACTTCTTGTATTTGTTCCGTGGTCAGTTGTTCGGCAAGGGAATTGTAAACTAATTGTTCGGTGCCGAGGAGTTCTTTGGAGAACGCAGAGCCACTAAATAATAAAGCATAGAGCGCGAAGAACAAACTAAAATTAGTTTGGACTGTCATTTATGTTATTGCTTTCTTTATTGTTTTTCACTAAATAAAAACATATATAATACAAATAAATTATTAATGATAAAGCCATTAGTAAATTAACATATATGTTATCATTAAATATAAAAGCGGAAATTGCGAAAATCATTCCCAAAAGAGAAAATAACACACCATTAAACATTATACCCTGGGGTAGAATTTTTCTAAATTTAATTAAATATCCTATAAACATACCATATGGAACACTTGAAGGTATGACTAGTAAATATTTTTATGAATGTCCGTATATTTCCCTAAAATGATTATCTTTGCAAAAAAATATTTCTATGAACCTGATTGATTTTATCTCAGAATTTCCCGATGAGGAAAGCTGCAAACAAAAGTTTAAAGCGTAT
>JAEZZZ010000158.1 GCA_023418255.1 Bacteroidota bacterium | reverse complement strand
CTACAAGTTAACAAACAAGGAGGATAAAATAATCGAAATGCTTTGCATCGAGCATCGCAGCAAAACCTATATCGCTAAAAAATTAAAATGCAGCGTGAGCTGTCTGAACGCGCATATAAAGAGGATGGAGGAGATGTGAAAAAAAAGTGTATAACTCGCATAATTATCTCTTATTTTACTCAGATTCAGGTGTTATATTTGCTTTGTAGTACCAAAAAGGGTGCATTTTTGAATATAAAGAAAAACATGTGGAACAAATAGAATTAGCAAGAGGTATATCGGAATTTGGGATGATGGCTGTTACGGCAGCGTTTTTCCTACTGTTTTCCGCATCGATGATGGTTATTTTCGTCAGGTGGTTTGTGAAAATGGTAAATGGAGTTATTAATAACCAAAATAAAGTCATGGAACAATTGTTGACCGAGACGCAAAAGCAAAACGAAAGTTTGGAGGAAATAAGGGAGGGTTTGTCATCTGAAACATCATCAAGAGTAAAAGCAATTGCGTCAATGTCTTTCGATTTGTCCGTTGAACGAGTATGCAGAATGATAAAGAAAGTTCGAGAGGAAAATCATATTGATAACAAGGAAGCCACGATAGATAAAATAAGAAACGTACTTCAAAACCATCACGATGATAGAAATTCCAAATTCGACAGCTTTAAATATCGAGGATTAAAATTAAGCGAATACACAAATCCTGAATGGGTAACATGGCTTATTGATGTAGCTATAAAAGAGGTTTACGATGAGAAACCGAACAACGGACGCACGTATAACAACGTTGCAACGACATATGATAAAATAAAGATTGATTTTTATAAAAGATTGAAATACAAATGAGGATAAGCAAAAATTTTGAGATGCGCGAGTTTGCCGTTTCGGCGAGTTTTCCGCATTTGGTTAATCCTGTACCGGAGATGTACATACAGAATGTTATCGCGCTTGTTGAGCGGGTCTTACAACCTATCTGCGACGAAACTGGATGGCATGATGAAATTACATCAGGTTATCGCAGCCCGATGTTGAACCGAGCTGTAGGGGGCAGTAAAACATCCCAACACATGAGGGGAGAAGCGGCGGATAATATCTTCTTTTTTAAGCGTAACGGAAAGAGAGTAAATGTTGAGTCCTATTTTGTCGCAAAACAAGTTTTAAACATGGGATTAGACTTCGACCAGATGATTTTATACAACACGTTTGTACATATTTCTTACAGCCGTTATCGCAACAGAAAGCAGCTTTTGTACGATAGAAGGTATCGAGGTAAACGTATTTGAAGAAACATATGAAGACAAAGCGCATTGTTATCATTTCTTTGCTTTGTATCGCGGCAGGATTCTTTCTCGGACGTTCGACCGTTAAAACCGAAGAGCGTGTTGAGTACATTAAAGAAAAGCCCGTGAAAGGCAGTGTAAATATTCCTCCGCCTGTTAAAGAAATAAAGCCTTATAAACCGCTGTTGCCTTTAACTTACATCTTCTTGAAAGATACAGTTATAGAAAAGGTGGACACGGCAAAGATTATCGAGGAATACATAACCGAAAAACACTATAATTTAACCTTGTTTGATAAGGATTTCGGTAAGCTCGATTTAAAACCGACCTTGCAATATAACAAGCTAACGAATATCGACTACACCTACACCCCGATTACAAAGACAGTAACGAATTACCGGGAACAGGTTTTTATTCCTTTTGCGTCCGCATCTTATAATACATTCGGAACAGCGGGTGTCGGCGGTGGCTTTTTCTACAAAAAAATAGGTGCTGAATACAATTACCTATATAGCACGTTCAGTCAAAATAGCGGGCACCAGCTCTCTGTAAAGGTGCGATTCTAAAAAATTTATACGAACTTATGAAAAATAGTTGTATTTGAAGTTCCTTTCCGCAATTTCGATATTCGATGCATGTAGATAATTCAAAAGCGACTCAACTGTCGCGTGTCCTGAAATTGCCTTAACCTGAACGAGAGGAATGCCATCTAAAACAGCATTTGTTATGAATGTCCTTCTACCTGTATGGCTTGATATCATTTCATATTTCTTTTTTACCTCTTCTTGTCGCTTGCCGCCTTTCTCAACATAATGTATAATTTCCTTATTGATTCCGGCTAACTCACATAGCACTTTTAGTAATTTATTGTACTGCTGTATGCAGATTGTTCGTCCTTTAAAATTAGTGTTTTCTAAAATTTCAATGACTTCTTTTTTGAGTGGAATTATCAACGGTTGCCGTGTCTTTTTAGTAATTATTTTAAAATATTTGTGACCGTTTTCCTCATAGTAAAACGGCTTTGGGTTTTTCATAATCTTGGATGCATCTGAAAATCGAAGTGATGTATAACATTGAACCAAGAAAATATCTCGCACAGTTGAAAGCCTGTCGTGTGATGATAGTTTGAGGTTTTTTAGCCAAACAAGCTCTTCTGCCGATAAGTAGACTTTTATTGTTTTGTCCTTCGGAAGACGTAATTCCGGTAGATTGCACTTTCCTATTTTTCCAATTCTATTAAGCCTATTTAAAAGAGTGTATAGGTTTTTTATATTATTCTTTATCGTGTTTTTGGAAAGCATTAGGCTTTCCATGTACTCAATAAATTCATATATGAAAGGCTCGTTAATGCTTTTTGATGAGATTCTTTTCCCATGTAAGAAGTTATCTAAATGCTTAACAACTGTTCTGTAAGCATAATAAGACCCTCCGCTATAGAATTCATTATTGACCTTGCGCATGCGTCCATATCTCATGTCGTCAAGGTGCTCCCACAATTCTTTAACGATGTCTTCTTTCTTAAATAAACGTCTAAACAGTTTCATTGCTATTTATTTTGATTATGCCATCCGAAAATATGTCATTGTTTATATTGACACTGCAAATATATATGTAAATATTTAAATATGCAAATTAAACTAAGATGGTGTTGCTTAAATAGCATCAGGATGATAATATTTAAGAATACACATAATAGGATTTGTCAATATTAGAAACATTTATTATATCTTTGTGGAAGAATGTAGAGTGATATGATAAATATTGACACCATTTTAAAAGAGAAAGGACTTAATAAGACCATCGTCGCAGAACGAATGGGATTAAGTCGAGAAAGTTTATATAGAATACTGCAAGGGAACCCTACTTTAGAGAATATAAAAAAATTGGCGGATGCTCTTGAAGTCAGTGTTTCGCGATTGTTTTCCGATGACTTTACCGCTATGATAAACCACAAAGGAACAATGAAACAGTTTGATTCCGTTGAAGAGTTAAAAGCATTTTTGGATGATATTTAGCTTATTTTCTTGGAGAGTTATAAGAAGTTTGTATAAATTTGCATTGCGAGCGTCATTGAAACAAATAAAACAATTAGACCAATCTGACGAGCCCTAAATGGGCGAAACGTTTGCGGGGGGACTCCTTTACTGGTGTCCCCTTTTTCATTTTATCCTATAATAAATTTTTAGTAACAAAATAGTGTTTTTTGGTGTCCTCTTTGGTGTCCCCTTTTTTGCAAGGTGCTTTTTTTATGTATAATAGTGTATGATAGTGTATACATTAAAATACACTATTTTTGTTGGCTTTTTCAGGATGCTTTTTTGAATAATATTAATGCTTACCATGCCCTAACGTGTTCATTGACCCCACATCCGAGCGAACGCAAATAAATCATTGTCATTTCTATATTAGAGTGCCTGCATTGTCGCATAACCACATAAGGGTCTTTTGTGAGATTGTAAAGCTGTACAGCCCCTGTGTGTTTCCACGAATAAAATGTGCATTCCGAGCGTATGACTAACTTTCTGTTTATTTTTCTTTGATAATCAGTGAAATAATCAATTTTTTACAATCTTATCAAGACTCGTTTCAAAGTCAAACATAAAAAAAGGACTATTTGTACATAATTAGTCCTACAATCAGCCCTACATTTTTGTAATTATTTGTATGTCAGTGAAGTTTGTGCACCCGGCGGGAATCGAACCCACATCGTCGGAACCGGAATCCGATATTCTATCCATTGAACTACGGGTGCGTTTTTCTTATTCTTTACCTGAATGCTTTTCCATCCCATTGCAGGCGTATTGTTTTTGCTTTTAAATATGGTGTCAATTTTTCTATTTGCTCTTTAGTTAAATGTTGTTCATAATTAAAAATGAAACGTATGGTGTTTTCTTTTTCCAAAAATTCGGCCGAAATTGGATAAATATCGGGCAAAGATAGTGCATATTTGAATTTTAACGCCTCTTTTTTGTCAAAATTTAAAAAATAAGTCTCTAAATTTAAGGGTATATAGGCTCTTGGATTGAGTCTCTCCCATGTGTCCGTATAAAATGAAATCTGACTGTCACACATTTTGGCACAAACCGTTTTTATAACGCAAATTATATCTTTATCCTTCTGAGAGGGGAGAAGTTTAATTTCTGTTGTTCCCACTTCGGACGTTTTTAATTTGATATAATTTTCAGTGTGGTTTATCTTTTTAATTTCTCCAAGTGTATATGGAACATTCTTTTTATCTTTCTCAATTAAAAGCATTGTTCGATTAGCTTCGGTTATTCCCGGTATTATATCTTCGGGCATGTTCTTGAAAACTTCATTTATCTTTTGTGCTTGTACGCTAAGAGTAAGAAGGATAAAAAGAATATTTATAAATGTTTTCATCAACTCAATTCATTGTTTAAAATAATAGTTTACTAGATTTTATTTCACAAGAATTCCAATTTGGCTGCTTTTGATGGATGGCTTTCCATTGTCAACACCCCTGATACTCTCTATCTGAATAAAACGTGCTTTGACTGACGAGTCGAAACGGACAAATTGAGCAATGGGATTGTTTTTTATGTTGCTGAATTCTCCCTTTTTAATGTTTTTCCACTTCTTGCCGTCATCGCTTATGTAGAATTTATAGGAAAAAACGGGCTCTATATCTTCCGATGGGTTGTATGTAAATCCTTTAAACTCATATTGAGAGCCTAAGTCAATCGCTAATGGGTTATCATTTATGGTATTCCATTTCTCTGTTGAAATGTCATTCAACGAAACCATATTTTTCGAGTCCGTAAGCGGTGCGGCATAGTGTGCACTGATGGTCATGATATTTGCTGTTTCTCGCGTTTCGAGAATGGTTACACGCAGCTTTTCTGGCATGCATTCGTCAAAACTCAACAAGCGTTTGTATCCAATGGTTGTGCCTTCGGTTAAGGGTTTCCATGTATTATCAATCCATCCTTCCACTTTGAAGCGTTCCACACGCTGTCCTTTGCTGATATCCTCTTGAAGCATCACCGTGTTAATGGTTTCGCCCGATTGAATGTTTATTTCTTTTGATTGACCGGCACTGGCTTTCCACTGAATGTCTTTATCTGTTGCTTTATTATAATTGAACGAACTGTTGATGTATGAGCCAAACTGTTTTAATCGTTCCACATCTGTTTCGTGAAGCAATCCTCGCGTGTCGGGTGGAATATTTAATAAAAGAACAGAGTTCATTCCTACCGATTGATAATAGATGTCAACGAGCTGTTTGAGCGATTTTACTTGGTCGTCTTGCTCGGGATGATAGAACCATCCGGGACGTATGGAGACGTCCACTTCTGATGGATACCAGTAAAGTGTGTGCGCTTTTTTTATAAGTTCTCTGCTGCCTAAATCTTTTGATTCGGATGAAATTCCTAATCGTTTGATTTCATCTTTAATCTCTTGATTGATTCCTGGATTGAGCGGTGTTGCACTCCATTCGGTTTCTCTTCCCAAACCGCTTTCATTTCCGACCCAGCGAATATCATTTCCCATGATAGCTTTTACAGCTCTGGGCTGCAAACTGTCAATCACATGATAAAATCGTTTCCAATCATATTCTTGTTTTTTTCCATTAGGACCTTCCCCGTTTGCGCCGTCAAACCAAACTTCGTGTATTTCGCCATATTGCGTAAGCAATTCGGTCAATTGGTCGACAAACATTTTATTATATGCGGGCGAGTTCCCATATTCAGGTGCATTTCTGTCCCATGGCGAGAGGTAGATGCCAAACTTCATTTTGTATTTATTACAAGCTTCTTTCACGTCTTTTACAACATCACCGCTTCCTTCTTTCCATGGCGACGAGGCTACTGAGTGTTGTGTAGTAGCTGTTGGCCATAAACAAAAACCGTCGTGATGTTTTGCCGTTAGAATTAACATGTTGAAGCCGGCGTTTTTCAATGTTTTTACCCATTGTTCGGCATCCAATTCTGACGGATTAAATAGCGAAGGATCTTCTTTTCCGCTTCCCCATTCTTTGTTGGTGAATGTATTGATGCCGAAGTGGATAAATGCCACTAATTCTGCTTGCTGCCATTCGTGTTGTTGCTTTGTTGGTACCAAATGTGCAGCGAGCTTCACTTTTTGTTCAGGCGTTGCTTTTTTGGGGAATACCAACACTTTTTCAAAGTATTTTTTTTCTTTTTGAATACAACTGCAAAGAATGGCTGTGCAAAGTAAAAATGGGAGAATAAACTTTTTCATTGAGATGGAATTTGTACGGAATTATAATTAATGTAACAAAGGTAATCCGTTTTGTAGAAAATAACAAAAATGGTGTAAAAAAAATGAACTTTGTGTGCCGCGTATTCAATAGCTGTAATTCATCTGTTATGCTCAATTAAGAAAAGACAAAGGGGCCCATTAGTCTGATGTTTTGCTTTCGGTTTTCTCAAATATCCTTTTGCTCTATTGATACAAAAAGCGCTTTATGCTTTTTTTAGGTGTTTTCTCAAACTCCATCTGCATGATTTCTATGTTGCTTATTTTTTCATAATTTGCAACACTTCTATTAAGTTTGTCTCTATTGCTGGACATAATAGCCGTTAAATCATCAGCAGAGATTTTATCCGTTTCCATGGCGACATGGTCAGGATATACGAGAGCGATAAGTCCTTTTTCACGCTTTATAACAAGACTTTCCGCAATATAGGGAAGGTTGTTGAGCCTTGATTCAATTTCTTCGGGATATATGTTTTGCCCGTTTGCTGAAAGAATCATGGTTTTTATTCTTCCTTTTATGAAGAGGCGCTTGCCTTTCATAATTCCTGAGTCGCCGGTTCTTAACCAACCATCTTCCGTGAATGCTTCTTCTGTGGCTTTTGGGTTATTGTAATATCCTTTCATCACATTTTCGCCCCGAACTTGTATTTCTCCGGGAGTATTTTCCGGATCGGAAGAGTCAATGCGCGCGTGCATGATATCTTTTAAGACGGAGCCACACGATGTGGGAACAAAATCGCGCGCATAGTCATAAGAAATAAGCGGAGCACACTCTGTCATTCCATATCCTACGGTAAAAGGGAATTTAATTTTGTGAAAAAATGCTTCCACATCTTTGTTGAGTGCAGCACCGCCAATGATAACTTCTCGAAATTGTCCGCCTAACGAATTGTACAGAGAATTTCGCATCCTTTTGTAAATGAAGGTGTTGATTCCGGGTATTTTCAACATATACTTTACGATAGGTCTTTCAATAATTGGAAGTATCTTTCTTTTGTATATTTTTTCAAATATTAATGGAACGGTGATAATCAATCGAGGCTTGATGTCTTGCATCGCCTTCATTAGGTTTTGCGGTGTTGGCATTATGCCCAACAGTGTCACATGCACGCCATTTGAAAGCGCATATAAAAAGTCGAATGCGCAGCCGTAAACGTGTGCCATGGGCAAAAAAGCAAGATGATTATCGCCGGGATGCAAAAGGTTTAATCGTTTAGCATAGGTGACATTTCCGGCAAAGTTGTTTGCTGTCAGCATAACGCCTTTGCTAAAACCGGTGGTTCCTGAAGTGTAATTAATGCATGCCACTTCCTGATTGCTTATTTCAGAATAGAGTATATTTTCTTTCGTAAAACCGTTTGTGTAGAGCTTTTGAAACTGTTTGTCGATATCGCTTACTCGTTTTTTCAGTTCCTCGTCTTGATTGCTTATCAGGGCAAAAGAAGGTATGTCAAAAACCGGAATAGTAAATTGTGGATTCTCAAACTTTTTCAAAATGCTGGCATGAATAAAAAGTGTCTTGGCATCAGAGTGGCCCACTATGTATTCAATGCTTTGAGGATTGAACTCATGCAAAATGGGAACAATAACAGCGCCATAAGTGACAGTGGCCAAGAAGGTTATGCACCAACGCGAGTGGTTTTTTCCTACCAGCGCGATTTTATCGCCTCGTTCGATGCCGATTTGTTCAAATAAGAGGTGCAATTTTGCAATTTCCTTTGCTAATTCGCCATAAGTAATTGTGTTGTTTTCGCCATAATCGGTTAATGCGGGAGAAGACCAGTTTTTCTTAAAGTTGTCTTCATAGATTTTTATGAAATTTTGCTCAATCATAATGCACACTTGCTCTATTTTTGTGCAAATGTAATAGGAAATTTCAGAATCTCAAAAGAAAAATTCAAAAAATCATCTTAAATGTTGTAATTTTGTAGTTTGTCGTAAATAGAAAAATTGAGATTTATCTTATTTTTCTGTTTATATTGAATAGCATTGTTTATGACAGATCCTACAATATTTGAAAGTAAAACTGCTGCCTATTATACCCTGGGTTGTAAGTTGAATTTTGCGGAAACATCTACCATTGGTCAACAGCTGATGCAAGCAGGCATAACGCGTGCGCGTGAAGGTCAAAGGGCAGATATCTGCGTTATAAACACCTGTTCCGTTACGGAACTTGCCAATAAAAAAGGTCGACAAGCCATTCGTAAAATGATTCAACAGCATCCGGATGCTTTTGTGGTGGTTACGGGCTGTTACGCGCAGTTGAAACCCGACGATATTGCCGGTATTGACGGTGTGGATTTGGTGATTGGTGCAGAGCAAAAACTCAACGTGATGCACTATTTGGATTCTTTCAAAAAACAGCGTAAAGCAACAGTGGTCACCTCTAAAACGAGTGATATTCGCACATTTGTGCCTTCTTGTTCTGCCGGGGGACGAACTCGATATTTCCTGAAAGTGCAAGATGGCTGCAACTATTTTTGTTCGTTCTGTACCATTCCTTATGCCAGAGGTCGCAGCCGAAACGGTTCTATCAAAAGTTTAGTGGAGCAGGCAGAAAAAGTGGCTGCCGAAGGCGGCAAGGAAATTGTGTTGACAGGCGTAAATATTGGTGATTTTGGACGAACAACAGGTGAGACCTTTTTTGATTTGATTCGCGCCTTAGATAAAGTCAGCGGCATTGAGCGATTTCGCATTTCGTCCATTGAGCCAAACTTACTGCATGACGATATGATTGATTTTGTGGCGGATTCCGAACGCTTTGCGCCGCATTTTCATCTTCCATTACAGGCCGGCAGTGATGCTGTTTTATCTTTGATGCGACGAAAATACGATACAGCTCTCTTTCAACACAAAGTAGAGAAGATAAAGCAGAGAATGCCACATGCTTTTATTGGTGTGGATGTTATTGTAGGAGTTCGCGGAGAAACAGATGAGTATTTTGATGAAAGTTGTCGTTTTATAGACTTGCTGGACATTTCACAGTTGCATGTATTTACCTATTCGGAACGCCCCGGAACGCAAGCCTTAAATATTGATCACGTGGTAGATACAAAGGTGAAGCATGCTCGTGGGCGAATGCTTTCCAATATGTCGGATAGAAAATTGAGCCGATTTTATGCTTCGCAAAGGGGACAAAAACGCAAAGTACTTTTCGAAGATAATCCCGATGGAGGCATCATGCACGGATTTACGGAAAATTATGTAAAAGTATTTTCCGAACACAATCCACACCTTATAAACAAAATAACAAACATAGCTGTCGGCGACTATTGTAGCGACGAAGCGGCTATGGTTGCAATCATTTCAGAATGAAAAAAAAGGGCATCTCACATATCCGTTATCGCTTGCTCTACAGCATAGCATATACTTTGTCGTTATTGCCATTTGACGTACTCTATTTTTTTTCTGAGATTCTTTATTTTTTTACCTGCCATCTTTTTCATTACCGCCGAAAAGTGATTCGAAAGAATTTAAAAAATTCATTTCCTCAAAAGAGCGATAAAGATCTTTTGCACATCGAAAGAAAATTTTATCATCATTTATGCGACTATTTTGTGGAGACAATTAAGTCGTTTTCGATATCGGAGCAGGAGATGAATAAACGAATGCGTTTTGAAAATGTTGAACTGATTCAACATCTGATGCAGGAAAAAAAATCCTGTTTTATCTGTTTGGGGCATTATGGAAATTGGGAGTGGGTGCCTTCAATAAGGCTAATGCTTAATTCAGACATCATTAGTGGTTTAGTATATAAAAAACTCAACAATGTTGCTTTTGATTCTCTGTTTCGAGCCATTCGCTCTCGTTTTGGGAGTCTTCCCATTGAACGTAAAGAGCTTTTGCGCACCATTGTTCGTTTGCAGCAAAAAGGAAAATCAATGGTCGTTGGCTTTTTGTCCGATCAGCGACCTCCACGATATTTGGAGCAATATTGGACGCGTTTTCTAAATCAGGATACACTTGTTGAAACCGGCGTTGAACGCATTGCACGCCGACAAGGTTATGCAGTAGTTTATGCTGATATGAAAAAGGTGAAACGTGGGCATTATGTGTGCTCATTTTCATTGCTTTGTGCCGATGCAAGTCAAGAAAATGAGTTTGCAATAATGGAAAAATATATGAACAGATTGGAAAAAACTATTTTACATGAACCGGCATTCTATCTTTGGTCCCACAATCGATGGAAATTTAAGAAAAAATAATCAGATGCTTTGTCGCGAGATTAAATAAAAGGTATAGATGGTAAAAACAGCAGTTGTAATATTGAATTGGAATGGAAAAAGTCTGTTGGAAAAGTTTCTGCCAACGGTTTTGGAACATACCATATCCGATAATTGTCAGGTTTGGGTTGCTGACAATGGATCAACAGACCATTCGGTTGCCTTCCTACGGGCATCATTTCCGCAAGTGCCACACATTGTTTTCGATCAAAATTATGGCTTTGCAGAAGGTTACAACAAAGCACTCAGTCAAATTGAAGCAGAGTATGTGGTGTTGCTCAATTCCGATGTGCAGACCACCGTTGGCTGGCTCTCCGCTCTCATAGATTATATGGACACGCATCCAGAAGTGGCGGCCGTTCAACCCAAAATATTGGATTATAAAAATCCCGACCAATTTGAATATGCAGGAGCTGCCGGTGGCTTCATCGACTTTTTTGGATATCCGTTTTGTCGTGGACGCGTTCTTCATGTTATAGAAAAAGACAGACATCAGTACGACACCGAGATTCCTGTTTTTTGGGCGACAGGCGCTTGTTTATGTATTCGCAAAAAAGAGTATGATGAAGCTGGCGGGTTAGATGGGCGTTTTTTTGCACATATGGAAGAGATTGATTTGTGCTGGCGCCTGAATGCACGTGGAAAAAAAGTAGTGTGCCTGCCACAATCTACTGTTTATCATGTTGGTGGAGCTTCGTTAAGCGCCGAAAATCCGCACAAAACTTACCTAAATTTCAGAAATAACTTGTTGATGTTGTATAAAAATATTCCGACATCGCGTTTTTATATTATCTTTTTTGTGCGTTTTATTTTGGATATTTTAGCGGCATTGCATCTTGTGATACAAGGCAATCCTAAAAATGCAGTCGCGGTCTTAAGAGCACAAAAAGACTTCCTGAGGATGAAAAAAGCATATAAAAATATTCGAAAAGAAAACCTATCTAAAACCGTAAAAGAGACCATTCCTACGCAATATTCGGGTAGTCTTTTGTGGAGTTTTTACTTTAAACGAAAGAGAGAGTTTTGTGTAATATTCAAGTGGTAAGCGTGTTATTTCAATATATTTGTTTTGAAATAGCTATAATCCGCATTATTTACCGAAAAGTCGCATAAGTTGAGTAAAGAACCTTGTTTTTTAGGTATTAAAGCAAAAATAATAGATTTTAACGCCCCCATTATGCATGAAAAATATACAGCCGAAACCTTTGCACGGTAAGCATCCCAAATCGACCGTATTGCTGTGATTCGCGTAACACGGTATCAATTAATTGGGTCTTATGCAAACGGTTTAAGGGAGGAGTTCTTCCCATTTGATTGGAGTTTGCAGAGTGGAGATTTTCTTTAAAGTGGATGTAAGTCATTCATGAGGGGAGACATCGGCTTGCATACAACTGCCGATGAGGGTGTAAAATATGCAATTGTCCTCCGCTCTGGCTGCCGTTCCCCGAGAAAAGATAGTTCTTGCGCCCCAAAGCAAGGGGGCGAATGGCATTTTCAATACAACCTGCCGGGAACGGGAGTCTTTGTCGTAATGAAAAAACACGCCCGGGCGCAATGCCGAACGAACCGCCCAAATATACCCTTTGCGTGAAGCGCCGGGCTTGTCGGTTATGCGGAGCGTTGTTTCATCAATTTGGATATAGTCGGAAGATAAAACTCTTCTCATCTGCGCCTCATACAGGGGATAAAGTTTGTCGGCAATGGAATGTACCCAACGGTTGACGCAACAGGTGCCGATATCTACCCCGAGCTGCTTGAAGCGTTTGGCTTGGCGATATTCGGGAAGATGATAAAGGAATTTATCTATTATAATCTGACTTACAACCGTTTCTCCGGCAAGGCAACCGGGAAGAATCACCTCGGGCAGTGTCGCCTGATGA
>JAEZZZ010000001.1 GCA_023418255.1 Bacteroidota bacterium | reverse complement strand
CATTAGTATCAATAGCGATAACTCAAAGTGGATTCAGCTAAAAGTCATTGATTCAAATGTTGTGGCAATAAACAACAGAAAAGATGCCGGATGTCTTGTGAGAGGATTTATCATAAGCTTCTAATTATAGATATAGGGGGGTACTGTTTTAAAGCCTCTAAGGCTATTTTCTTCCACTCCGCGTAATTTATCTTTGTTCCGTTACCCACCCCATAGCGATAAAAGAGTTCTCCTTTATCATCAAAAATAATTTGAAATATATATTGCGTGGCGGAGATATCGTTTTTTTCCCATCTTTGCACGTGTAGTAGCATTCCCGCATAACATGGCAGATTTTCAGTATTCGCATTAATAAGCAATGTTGAAATTCCTGCATTGACATGTTTATAAACGTCGTCAGGATGTACATTTTGCGTCCAAATATTTGCGTTCAAGTGCGCAAAGATAGAGGAGAATTTAAATTTCTTAGCCGCACCGCCTTTTATTCCAAGAACGAAATCATCTAATATATCAGCATTGTCTTCTTGAATTAGGTTAATATCTTTTGTCTTCATATCACTATTTTTTTGTCCGATAAATGTATCGGGATTTAACATTTAATTATTTGTATTTATTAGTTTAATTTCTCTTTTAAATAGCTAAGAAAGCTGAACGGATAAAGCTTCTTAGACCGTTTTTTTATAGCCATCAATTGTATATTCCCCCCGCTTAATTATAGATCCATTTGAACTATAATTAGTGAAAGACATCCTTCCTGAAATTGAGTTTATATTGATAGCTGAAATTTTATACCCCTGATAGTAATGAGACAACTCCAACTTACTCCCCGCGTCATCGTTGATATTATCACCGTCCCCTATGGTTTCAAATTTACCAATTAGTCGGTTAAACGCGTCATATAACAAAATGCTGCGAGCTTCCGGTGTTATGACAACACGTCTGCCAGCTTTATTGCTCTCAAATTTGCCACGAATAATAATATTCCCGTTTTCGTCCCATTCAATATTTTTATTTGCAAGGTGTCCCGCCCCGGTAATAAAATCCAACATCAATCTTGGAATCCATCCGCTCCCGTAGTTATGATAGTTTCTCGTCCCATCAATTCCAAATTGTGAAATCAATTTATTGTTTGCGAAAACCGCACTCCCAATTTTACCAAATTCCGCCAAAAGCACCTCTACAAACAGGTACTTAAATTTGTCGAAGCGCACCCACCACGCTTGATTCCCGTGTTGCTCGTAATCCACTTTTGGATTAGCAATACTCATACCATCTGTTCGAGAATATGGCACGGGGCTTATCCCCTCTTTATTCAAAATATAGTATTCTCCCAAAAACTCCACATAAGGCGCCGTGTACTCCGTGCGCTCGTATCTTTCGCTTGCGCTCCACGAGCCTTGCGGATAAGGTGTAACACCCTGCTTCCCCTTTTCCGGGTCAGGAATTCCTATTATATCTCCTGTCGCTTGAACTGTCGGCATATTGCTAAGCTGTTACGGTCGCGTGATAGCGAATGTTAAAAAATGCGGCTTTTATGTCCTCAAACGTCACTGTAAATGATGAGTTTGTGGGCGCTGTTTTCAGCGAGATCGCTTGCCCTTTCGCGTTCAAAAACAGAAAGGAATAAGGCTTCCCGTTAAATCTCGTGTCGATAGCGCCTGTACCTCTCTTCACCACTTTCGGCGTAATTGTAACCTTATTTGTAGGTTCCTTTGATGTTAGTGTAGTGCTTCCATCCGCGTCAAACACCATCACCGAAGGGTCTGTCTCATCGGACACTTCGATAACGGCGTTTGTTGTAATTCCCGAATGTGTTATCTCGCATTTTATCAACGCGCGTGAATCGATGCTATCCGCACCGAGTGTTAGCGTTTTTGCGGTACCGGGTATTTGTGCCCAAGTGCTACCAGACGATTTAAACCACTTATACGTGAGCCCGGATGTCACTTCTCCCCCTGCTTTTAGTAACGTTGCCGTTAATGTAACAGTAGGTGTGTTAGAATCAATAACACCACCATCGGTTGCATCTATAAAAGCGATGTAGGGGTCGCCTTCTACCTCTTCAACGCGCACAAATATCGACGAACGCACCGTTTGCACATGCCCTCCGCTCTCCACATCGCAAGTAAGCGAAATGGTATCGCTGTCGGTATTGCTCGGAGATGCCAAATTCCCAATCACCTGCAACGCCGGCACAACGAAATCGCCGTTATTGAACGTTGTTTTTTTGAACTTACCCGCCGCCGCGCTTGGGGCGGTGCTGATATTGTCGCTCCCAAACGTAATAGCTGTGCTATCATTGTTGTAATACCATTTTTCCGTTCCGGCAACAGGCGCAAGACGTCGCTGCTCAACTTGACTTTCCAAGTGCGGATAAATAGTAGGTTGATTTGCAGCTTGTGTGAAATTCGGAATATAGCTATTTGTGTCTTTCCGGATATATTGAACGAGCGCTTTTGTGGAGCGCAACGCTCCGGTAATCACGTCGCCGTCCATTATGCCATATAAAAAAGCACTTCCTTGTACTGAACTCATTTTTGCAATAATTTTACAGCTTCGCTGTCGGTTAATAATTCACTTTTCAAATCGGCAACTTTGCCCTCTAATGTCATTGTCATGTCTCCATAGGCGGCAAGGTCTTTGACGCATATCAAAATACCACCATCGTTTGTCTCTTGCCGTAATCCCAACAAACCAAGCCCCTCGGCTTGCTCTTTTGTAATTCGTAAATAATTCTTTTTCATACTACCAATATTTCATCATTTTCTGTTGTTAAAATCGCTCCGTTCTCATCGCATAACGCCATCAGCGGTTGTCGCTCCGCCACATCCGCTTCAAGCCGTGTCGCCGTACCCATTTGCCGCATTACCTCTCCCGCCGACATGGTCATTTCTTCGCCTGAACCACGAACGACAGGCGTAGCGCCTGCTCGCAGAGGAATGGAGCGCCACGTAATATCAAAAAAGCGATTTAGTTCGGTGATAATTTTATCTTTTGTGGAAACCAACAACCGAGCTTTTACCATGCCCGTTTCGGCACGCACCGTTTTGCCCGTCATCACGTCCACTTTTGTCCAGTATGGAGGGAATTGCCGTATCATCGTCGTTTCCGCCCGTGCTGTTTTTCCTCCCGACGTTGCTTCACAAATAATGCGAAGTTTGTCTATATATTGCGGGTCAACAGTCAATTTATTTGTTCCGATACCGGAAACGTAATAAAGGCAATCTTCATCGGACACCACATGCTCAACACCATCTTCAACCGCTTTCCACAGGTACGTTACACCCGTTGCGGGCTTATCTCCGATGAACATGGTCGCCGTAACGCTTCGCGGCTCCATCCCCTCGAAAGGATTGTATATCCATGATTTCCCACGGTCAAGCTGCAAGAAAGGGCGTCTGTTTTCCCCATTCGTGGGTGTGGTAGAAAGAACTATATGCATTTCCGTTTCAACACCTTTGCCCGTGCGCTTATCTTGTATGGTTGCAAGGCAAATAAGCGGTAAGGTTGTAAGTACCGGGATGTTCTTTTTAACCGTTAGCGTGCCGTCATCGGCAATAGCGTAAAGGGAATTGTTCCTTATCAGATTTGACACCGCCACCTCTTTTTCATACCATCGGACATTCAAAAGCTCCTGTGTGCCGATGGCGATAGCGCCTTGTGGGTCACTTGCTTTCACAACCGGAACAAGCGTAAGGGGTACAAGCATTCTGTTGGGAACATACGTACCCTCCGCCGCATCATATGTTTGCTTAATCGAACCTCCTCGCGCTTCAATATCATAATGTAAGGTAAGTGGGTCAAACTGAAATGTTATATCTTCAAATATTCGCGCCATATCGTATAGGTAATTCTGCTTCTACAAATTCTGAGTCTTCGCCATCTCTGACGAACGCTTTTACTTTAAATTCAACGTAACGACGTTTAAACCAGTTGCTTCCTAAATCGGTCGAACCGTTTTTGTTTGTCACGCGTATCTCCTTTGCCGCGTCGGCATGGGCGTTATTCCATATCGTATCTTCCGTAGGTACACCGCTGTCACGAGTCCACTTAATATCCGTGTCGCGCACAAAAGCGGTTATTTCTTGCGCTCCCCGAAATATCCTGATCGAAATCTTTGTATCTATCTCGCCGCCCAAAACATGTCCGAATCCTTCCGACGAATAAAATTCAATATAGAGGCGGGGGTCTCCCTCTACTTGTATCCAATCCGTTACGCCGAAAGCGGGCTTTTGCAGCGTTTTATCCACAATGCAGCGATAGCGTCCATACGGCATCCACACATCATCCTGCATCGTATCGATGCAGCGATACGGATTGTCGCTTTGTGCCGTAGTGAGATTCCATACGCCCCGGTCACGGATTTCCTTTATCGGCAGCCCCTTGTAGTCGATTTTTATTAAATCCTGCACGAGCAAGCCACGCACATAAAGATAACTTTGTTCCGGATTCACAGGCAGCTTTGAAAAATCGACGATATGCTCCAATCCGGCAGGTTTTCCAAGTTGGAAGCTCGGCTCGCCCGCCATATAATTATCCACACCGTCAAGCATGACAATTTTACCCGCTTTGGCATCGAGGATAAGGCAAGATTGCCGCTCTTTCTTTGTAAAGTTACCTCGCTTAGCAAGCACCATAAAGTCACAGGGGGGATAGTTTTTCCTGGCGGGAACCGCCGAATCGGCGCCCATGGTCACCACCATCGTGCCCGCGCTCTGATCTATTTTATCGACACGCATCCACGAAGTAACAAAGCCGCCTGATTGATTAAAAATACCTTTCAATATGTCATCTTCGAGAAAGGGAATCATCTCCCCCTCTTCAAGCTTCATTGTTAATTCATATGTCGATGCTGATTGCTGCTCGGCTTTCACAATAAGCCCTCCGGAACCTACCGTCAGCGAATCACCGATAAGCGTTTCGCGGTTGTATCGAATTTCCGGTACTTCCAAAAGCGAGCGGATAACCAAACTCTCCAACTCACCATTGCCGCGCTCGTCAATGCGCCCACCTTTTCCTGTGAACATTCCCGAAGAAAATTCACCAAATTCGGCGCCTTTGGCAAACTGTATCAATTCAGCCGCTTTATCCGGATTGATTTTCGAGAGAAAAGTTTTTTGTAACTCTTTGTTATTGTTTTCAATTTCTAGCAATGTGCGCAGCGAAGACATCACATTAATATCCGACAACTCTGTGTCATCTATTGTTTTAACAACATTCACCAATGTGCCATTACCGGTTCCGGCTCCTCCAGGTTCAATTGACTTTAAATATTTTATAACCGCGTTTATAGCGTTTACAAATGTTTTGTTTTCACCTATTATATTCTCTGAACCAAGCACATCGGGGTGTACCCAGACACCTCCCCCGGTGCTGTTTTTAATAAGTATATATCCTTCATAACCGCCACTGGGTAGTGTCGAAATCGTTCCACCTATAATAGTAAATGTTTTGCCTATTTGTATGCGCACAAACATTTCGCTTGATGCACACATAGAAATATCCGCGTTATTTCCACTTATTAGTTTAGCTGTCAACTCTTCTTTCCCTGCTACTTTTGTGGAAATGCTTTTTTTTATGCCACTTACTTTTATTGAGGTCACGATTCTATTTTTATCAACGTTTTTTGAATACGACCTATAGGATGTTTTTGCAGTCGATTTATTTTTCCATCTTGTAAATCCGGAGAGCTGTTTATAATATTTACTTCGATAAATAAAACACCCTCTGCCAGAAGTTTTGTCAACGAACTATCAACAATACATGAATACTTATATTCATCTTTTCTCAGAAGTGTTAGATATCCATTCTTAGCGACTTTACTCATCTTTATCACAGATGCGCCATCTGTAAACATATACACAATTAGATTTGATAAACTATCTATATTTATCTTTTTAGACCCACCGCTATCTTCAAAAAGCTCTATCTGAAAAGGGATATCTTCCCCTTGATAATATATTTCCATATTATTGAAGTTAAATCAAAGGCTGCTTTTACACAGCCTTTGTTGGTTAAGGAATATGTGTAGTGTTATCAATACAGTTGTCAAACAGTTCTTTCACATCGTCCACTTCTTTTAAGTTTACGATAACAGGAATATTGGGATTGCTTTGCATCCACGTTGCTGTTGCCTGCCATAAAACGATGCTGTCAATATCTTCTTCCACAGGATCTTTTACCTCAAATTTATTTAACACGTTATTAGCGACACGCAGTTCGTTTTCGGTAACCCATGCCGGGATAAAGTTTTTCAAATTCGCTTCCAGATAACTGTAAAAAGGTTGATTGTCCGTGTGGTTTTTATCGTTCCACACAAGAACATGCTCTTTTCCTACAATCTTTTCGGGCAATCGTCCAAATCCAGTTACAGTTTTATTTGTTCCTCCATCATATGTTCCACGAACCGATGGTATAATTCTCACGGCACCTGCCGTGATTTGCGTTTCCCACCATGAAAGCAATTTCAGGTTTTCCGCGGTCAAATCACCTTTGATTGATTTATCAAAGAGAGCGACGCCGCCAACACGCCCCTTTTCGCCATCTGCGCAAGGGTCGCAAACATAATCAGACTTTCCGGCAGTTGGAATACATTGTTTATATACTAATGCCATAATACTCTATATTTTAGATTGTTATTAAATGTGTTTTCAACATCGATTGTCACGATATCGAACCTTATATTGGATTGAAAAAACAAATTCTTCAGGTAAAATTTTAAATCTATATCCTTTGAACTCTCTGTTAAATATCTGTAAGCTATCAAAGGTAGTTTGCACTAAAAGAGCTTCCGGCGGAAACGATTTGCGCACAAGCTCCTCTATTTCATATTTACTTTTCTGGAGTTTCTTTGAAAAGCCCCAAACAATTAACATCATATCCGACTCGACAATACGCTCCGGCTCACGTCCAAATCCTCTGTCCGGCAAATATCGATTACCGTTCACTCTATGGTAGAACCCAAGCATATATTTATCATCAAGAAAAGGATATTTACCCTCACCGTTCACATCGAACAATGCCGGGAATGATTTTTGCGAGCCTTTTTGATTTACAATAGCTACATCAGCAATAGCGTTTGCCGCGACTTTTTTAATCCCATCAAGCTCTAAATTCAGCTTCAAGGCATTATTTATTAATCTAACAACCTCTTGTATCATAACAACCCGTCAATAAAATCATGTATCAATTCATCTATTTTCGCGCCCTCTTCAACCGTAAGCTCCCAGATATCCTTATCGTACGTATTTTCAACCCATTGACTTTTATTAAAATTATGTTCGTTCGAAAAGCCAATAGCGGCATCGTTTTCACCTACGATAAGTTTCATGTCATTTTCCATTTCACGTGTTAATGACGCTACAACTTTCGTGTCGTTCGAACGGTTGTATCGAGGTCTTGGAAGCCCCTTGTTTATTCCTTTTGTGAAATATCCGGCCTGTCCGTCCTTTGTTTTTTTCTTTCGAAACTGCCCCTTATTCTTACCTGATTTTAAACGTGTTTCAGGATAATTACCCGTACGCACTTTCATGTACGCTTCCGAGTATGTACCAATTTGAGTGCCGTTGCTGTCGATACCGTTTTCAAACACCCGTGTTTTAATTGAAGCAAGCGAAGTGCTTGCGCAATCAATCAACAAAGGCATGATATCGGCTTCTTCCAGCTTGCCGAACATATCATCCATTGCGCTCAAATCAACAAAAACATCTATCATGGCAATGCAGGTACAAATTGAATGTCACCGCCCACTTCAGGACTGTCAACACATATCGTTAAGTCAATTCCTGCAACTGCTGTATGAAGCTCATTGAAGAAATAATCCATATATTCATCTCGCAAGTTTTGAACCTTTTCCAAATCAATCGTAGTAAATCTATTTGTGCGTTCACTTCCTATTGTTTGCGCCATCATTTCCGCGCCCGTCAAATACCAAAGCGCAACTGACAACAACTCCCTGTGTTGGCAAATCAAGCATTCAGCTTTTTTCACATCAGACAAATTCCAACACCTGTTCAATTCGTTTATAAAGAATGTCCTGAATTTTAATATCGAACGTTTTACAACATCGTTCCATGTCTTTTCGTCCGTTTCCAAGTTATCCGTTATACCCTGCAGCAAATCTAATGTAACGCCGGGCAATGTGGAAAGGTAGAGGCCGCTTTCAGCCTCTACCGAACCATCAAAACCAATGAACTTAATTAAACAATCCATCACGGAGATTATTAAACATTCGCGCCGATATAATGGAAAGAACCATTTACCCCTTCAAGCGGATCGCCTGTTGCGAAAACATCGTTGGGTAAATTGAACAAACCATAATATTTTGAAATAATTAATTTCCAACCTCTATCCGCAACCTTTGCGCCTAAATCATCATAGACAGGGCAATCTTCATATTTCAGTTGCGCGTCAAATTTGAATGTGGTTAAAGTTCCGTTTGCCAGTTGTACCGGGATTGGCAATGTGAAGAAAATCGAACCACCTTTTTCACCTGCAAAGGGACCCACATTTTTGTTATAATCAACCAATCCGATCGTACCTTGTGAGAAAACGCCAAAGTGATTTGCACCCCAAAGCGTTGAGGTTTTGAAATCATTGTAATATTTCAAGTTCGAAGCTCCAAAACCGCCCTGGTCAATACCTGTTTTCATGCTTTGAGCAAGTTGCCAGTTATTTACGGCACCGTTACCCACCAAAATAGGTGTACCAACCATTTCATTTGCCGCAAAGTCAGACAAAATTTTAGTAATACCATCGGTTTGACTAATTGTTGTTGAGAAATTTACGTTAACCGGAGTTGTGTTACCACTCACAATGTTTTTACCAAACTTCGTTGCTTGTGCGCTCACAAGGTTACCGTCAATTTTTTGCAACATTGCCTGTATTTGTGTCAACAGCAAATTATATAAACCAAGCATCATGGGAGCTGCTGGCGTTCCCACCGACAGCGTTTTGGACGCTTCTTCTTGATATTTCCTAAACTCTGAATCAGGTATAAAGAGACCGATTTTAGAATAATTCGGAGCTCCTATTTCTGTTTCTTTCCATACAGCACCAATAGGTGTGTCGCAATCGTCTTTATCCGTTACGGATGATTCCAAGCCACGTTGTAAGTAACGCACCTTAATCGTTCTGTCATAACCGTTTTGCAACTGAGATAAGTTGCTGATTTGCGTTGTTGCCGGGTTTTCCAACAACATGTTCAAAAAACCTACCGGAGTAACTTTATATTGAGGGTCGTTGAGCCCTGCAATAACTCCGATATTTACCAATAAGGCGTTTACAAAACCTATTAAATTCATAATCATTCATTTTTTAAATCAGCCATAGATTCAGCAATAGCAGAGTGAACGGCTTCCGTATTCAAATCTGCACCTCCCGGTTGAGGCACTCGCTGTTGTGGCGTAGGTTCTTTGCCATTGCTCACAGCGAGCAGCTTGCTGTTTGTCAGTGTTTTGGTTACAAAATCATCATAACCAACTTTAACGTTGTTTTCGTAATAATCCAACTCCGGATTCGATTTTTGTTTCAGCACGATGTCCCTACCATCACGCACCACAATAGCCCCTCTTTTTGCAAGCTCCATGTCAACCAAAGCTTTTGCCGTAATAGCATTTATTTCAGGCTTTAATTCTTTGTTCGCATAGTTCTTGCTCATCAGGCTGCTATGAATTAGCAAGTCGGTAATCTCTGCATCATGCTGCGATTTCAGACCTGAAATATCATTAGCATTCGCTTCTTTTAGCGATGCGACAGTTTTATTCAAATCATCAATCTGTTTTTGATATTCAGCGCGTTTTCCTGAATCACCTTCACCTGATTTTTTGTTTTTCAACTCAATCATTTTGTCTTTCAATCCTCGAAGTTTGTTGTAGGTGTCTTTGTCACCTTTGAGTTGATTAATAAAATTTTCTTCTAAACCAAGTTCCGATGCAATATTCATTAATTCGGAATCCACACCGTTCAGTGCCAAACCATAAAAATGATTTCGCAGCTGTGCATTGTTTTTCGCCGCGTCCAGCGACATCAAACCGCCGTTAATAAGATTTGCAAAATCATCTTCAAGGTCGGTGTTTGCAAGTTCAGCTTTCGATAGGATGTTTATCAAAGCCGGGTTGTTTTGCGCTCCAATTTTTTGCGCCAATGTATTGAGAAAATCTCCAAGTTTCATATTTTAAAAATTTATTTGTTTTTCTTTTTTGGTGTTTTTGCCTCTTCTGCTTCAATCTCAACTTCTGTCTCAGCAGGCGGTTCTGTTGCTTTGTCTGTCTCAGCAGATACTTTTATCTTTTCTGCTACAATGCCCGGCACCATCTTTTCTTCAAAGGGTGTCGCAACTCGTTCATTCGGAAAAGCCGCTTCAATTTCTTTTTGAGTCGGCTCCGTTATCTTTGCTCCTTGCTTTTTATAAAAAGCCTCATTCGCTGCTAAAAGGACATGCTTTGTTCCATCTTTTAGCTCAACTTTGATGTATTTGCTCTTTGACATATCTATAAAAAATTCAAAATGATTTATCGAATACAAATATAATCATTTAGATTAAATTAAATTCATTTAGATTGAATAATTTGCAAAAAATAGCTTTTTCTTGTTTTTATAATTGCATAATTCAAAATTAATTGCTTATATTTGCAGTGTATAAAACATACCGCTCACTGGGTAGCGTAATAACCCTTACCGGCAACGTGAAGAGCGACCGGGAGCGAAAGCTTACGCAAGCAAGCAGTCCTGTAAAATGGCTGCTTGTATTCTTTTAAGGTAATGTTTTATATATATCTTGACTGAATAATTCTTCTTTATCAATCTCATACCACTGACCTTTCCAATTCACCAAAACGCTCTTTGTGTCTTTCGACCAACCTTCTCGCAGCCCCTTTATCAACCAATTTCGTTTGATACCGCTTTGAATATCGTAAGCGATTATCCCGGCTTGCCCTGTTCCACTTATTATCTGACTTTTAACACTGTCTGCTGTATCTCCAAAAAGCGATTTTATTTCAACTCTGCGCTGAAAGTATGTTTTAGCATCATAAACAAACACATCGTTGTTACGTCCTTTTTCTAATTCATTCTTGTTTGGGAAAACAACATAATTACCAGCATTTGCTAATTTCACTGCGACATGAAGCTCCGTTTTATTATACTCTGAAAGTTTCATCGCATATACACGTCCGGCTTCTCCTTTTTTATTTTTTTTACCTTTGAACAAGATTTTGTGTTCGTTATTTTTCAGATAATGGTTAAACAACTGTTTCTTGACTTTTTCTGAAACTTTTTTACCCATTTTTGACGAAAAGTCTGCAAACCCCGTAACATCTGAATATAAAATGCCTGATGTATCTTCTACCTTTTTTATTCCATGTTTTTGAGGATAAACAATCCTGTCTCTTATTGCCTTTGGCACCGCCGCGTCAGGTACCCCTACAATTTGATGTCCACAATTCCAACCACCTCGCAACTGATGAAAATTTTCTTTTGTGGTTTCTTTTTTCATCCCTTTTGGCAGACCGGTTCTTGGAGACAGCTCGCACTCATGATTATCAATGTGCCCTTTCAGAATTTCAGGAATCTCGCTTATGTGAAAATACTTCTTTTCAACCATATGCACACAAAACTCCCTGCTCGTTTCAATCAACGAGCCGGTATAAGCAAACCACTCATAACCCATTTTGTCGCTTATGATAGAATTGTAATTTGCGGAAAAAGAATTTATGCTGTCAAGCGCGTATGTCTTCACATATTTTGTTACAATACCTTCACCATCGGGAGGTATAAGCATTTGCCGTAAATTTGTAGTCAAATCAGAATAGCTGCCACCCGATGTAATATTTTGCAGCAACATCTTTTTTATAGGATTTACAATATTTGCTCGTACACCGGATTCCGTTAAATTGTCAGCAACCATATCAATGCTCATTTGCTCCAAATCGTTCATCGCTGATGTACGTTTTTGATTATACATCATATCTTGAAGCATTGAGTTCTTTTTGAAAGCACTGATAAAAGAAGATGTGTCTTTAATGTAGTTTTTGTTCAACACGATTTTTTCCAGCTTCTTCGAAATAGAGGTTACTTTTTTCATATTTGAAGCCGTTATTTTCAACCGACCGCTGCTATCTACATCAAGCTCTTTTATCAATAGCTCTATCTCTTGCAACATTTTTTTTTCGATGCTGCTTAGATTGCGACCATACGCGACCAACGCGTCATCAACCTGCTTCTGTATATCCTCCGGCCGTATTGATTTCATTTTTTACGGTTTCTTTCGCGTTCATCTTATTTGCAATTTCATTTGCAAAACCATATATTATCTCTCTCTTCTCCTTAATGTTTTTATCAAAAAAACCTTCATGTTCAAAACGTGCGCGTCGAACCAATTGAGCAATGTTGCAACTTACGATATAATCTTCCTCCGTTATGCCTGAATTGTTCAGCATACTCAGTTTATTGTCCTCTGACAATCCCGGCAACGGATCAATCTCATATATCACTTCAAGTTCCGCTGCCGCTTCCGGATCGGCGTTGTATCGTTTTTTCATATATTCAAGCTCCAAATTCTTCACGATAATAGGATTTAATCCTGCATCTTTGGCAGCTTTTATCTCATCTATCATGTAGTCGCTTCCAAGCAAATCAAAACGCTCAGGAACCGAAATGACTGGCAACATTGAATATCTTAGCTCTTTGTTTGGCACAGAAACCATATAACGATAATCACATATATAGCGATAAACATTGTCGAGAATTCTCACTACATCTTCTGCAATTGAGTTTACAAAGTTGTTTAACTCGTCTTTGTCCACTTCTTTTGCCAAACCGGATTGATTGAGCGGTGTTTCTGCGAGAAACTCCATGTTCACACTTTGCAACGCCTTGTACAGATGTTTTTCCACACGCTCATCTTGCAATCGTGCAATGGTAGTATCTTTTTGTATATAACCTATCGGCGGTTGCGGTGCAGTGCCCAGCTCTTTCTGTTTAATAAGATACTGTCCGTACGTACTTATAGCATGCGCCAAACCTGTACCATTACACTTATCACACTTTTTATCTATTGCCACAGATCCTGAACCATGACATTGATGACAATCCGTTGTGGTATAAAAATACTTTTCGCTGTGAATATGCTGCACAATCTCAGATTGCAAATCGCTATATTCTCTTGCCGCTTCTTTCAAATGTGGAATCATCCCTGATATACGGCTCTCATAGATTGTTTCGTTGTTTATGCGTTCTTTAAAAACACCACCTGTTTTGCAAACCGGAAGCTCTCCAATATTATGCTCATATTCGAGAGTAATTTCAAATTGAGACTTCCTGTCTATCTGTTCAAATCGCACAATCTTATTCGGTGTAAAGGCATAATATATTTTACCGTCGTAATATGTAAACCGACCCGCCGGAGTGGAATAAGGCACCACGTCTCTCGATTGCACAATCAGCAGTTCATCTTCCACATAGTAAACAACATTCTCACTCGGAAAAATTTCAACGACAGGCTCTTCATATTCTGTTTCGTTTTCCTGTTTCCTTTTCAAAACTACCGCCACAAACGCGTTTGCGTCAATTAGATATTGACCGATAAGCTCACTGAACGCCCAATTTGTCAAATTCGCGAAGCCCGGATAATTCAACTCGCAATAATCCATCAAACTCTCACCGTCACGGATACTTGGCGGCACCGGATTTTCATAGTTTATATTCCAATCTTTCGAGCGGCGTATTTTCTGTAAAGAAGTCAATACCTTTATGATTGGACCTTTCGTTATAGGCACATAGATAGCTTCACGATATTTTTTTATATCATCAGGTTCATTCGGGCGTCTTTTATCGATAACGTCTTTTGGCATTTTGCCATCGTAATGTACTTTTAGCTCATTGGCAAGCTCTACCGTTTTCTTATGATTCGGATAACTGCTTTGTAACGCCTTTTTTAAAAAATCTACTGTAATTTCTGTTTCCATGTATATTTATTTTAGCAATTTGTATTTCTTTCCACAAAGTTTTCAGCCACTTCTGTTTCACCCATCACGGTATCTACACATTCTCTAACGACTTCATCACCCAGCTTGTAGTTCCCCGTTTCTTCATACTCCAAGCCATCAATCAACACCAAATCATGCGCAAGAGCTATCTTTATTTTATCATGCAAATCATAGGAAATATAGTCAGTATGAAATACATACTTTTTTCGTATCTCCTTGTATAAAATTCGAGTTCTGCCATTCGAATCAGTGTATTTTGCATCACTTTCCAGATATCCCGGCTTATGCAAAATAGCCGGAATACGCACACGGTTTGGGCGATTGGCTTCATAGTGAAACCCAAACTCATCTTTATCACACCAATATTCAAGCAACATATAATCCGTATCAGGCAAAAACACAAACACATTCGAATAGTAAACCTTGCCCGTACCCTTGTTATTCAACTTCAGCCTGAAACAATCTCCCGGCGCCATTATCTTTTTCAAATCAAGCCCCGTTGAAAAATAATTAAACGAATGCACAAACTCACGAATCAGCACACCGCCCACATTCACAATATCTATATTCAATTGACTTATGCCACTATTAATAAAAAAGCGCAAATCACTCAAATTCTTTACCGGAAGCGGCTGTTCACAGCTTGATATATTTTCCTTAAACTGTACAAAACAATATTTACCTGTAATCATATCCATTCTGGGATTAATTCAAATTTTGTCAATCCGGTTTTAAAATTATACTTCACCGATTTCAGCCAACACCTCTCACCATCCACAGAGATGAAACCATACGGATTCAACCGAATTTTATTGTATTGCTCCAACGTAATCGGATATTCAAACCGCAACAGTTGAGCCCTAAGCGACGGATTAACCCTGTCAACGCCCGCATTCTCTTTTACATACCCCAAAGCATCTTCACAGACATAAGAAGTTGTAACTTCAATCTCATCCAACGTCCAAGTCTCCGATACACGCTTTTTGGCACTTCCACGAGCATATGTATTGCGCGTTCCGGAGCTATATTTCAATCCATTCGAACCTTTATATCGGCACAGACGGTCAACCCATTTTTTTGCATTGCGTGCCGGTGAAATAGCGACATTTAGCATTGTTTCAGGTGAAAAAACACTCCCTCCCGTATATTCCATACCCGTATCAACATCATACCTGCGACTCAAAACTATCCGCCCGCTACTATCTTTATATTTAGTATCCACGCCCATTATACACAAAACAAAAATATCCTCATCATACTGCCAGTCCTTTGTATCTTTTTCAAGAGCTTTTCTCCGAGTATATTCTATAATATAAGGATCTGCAATAAAGTCAGATAAAGCCTTCAATTCTCTGTCAGCCACTTTCGAGAGCGTAGTATAATTTCGTTCAGAGTGAAAAGTATCCACAGTATTATACTCATGCACCTCTGCATACTTCTTATAACCCACTTTCAATCGTGTGTAAGTTTCTTCGATATCATGAATTCGTTCCACGTTCGAGGGACTGTCAATTTTAAACAACTCATCAAACCGATAAAACCACTTCCAATCCTCCACACGCAAAAACCACCTGCCCTGTTCAAACGAAAAACCACATCCGATATTATCAATTGCCGAAAGCGATTGTATCAGCTTTTTCATAGAAATATACATTCGTGGCATATCGCCATTCGCGTAAATATGATTACGCATTTTATACCCATTCGTAATGCAACGAAGAGCACCTCTACCCGGCTTAGAATATGCACCATCAAAAGGCATGTCGCTATCATCCCGGCCATAATATTCGCTAACAACCCCCATTTCCATGTCAGTTATAGACTCACAAACACGAGATAACACCTCATGCACAAAACTCACGCTGCATTGCGTCTTGGGATATATAGACAAAGCCGTCAATTTCTCATATGATTTAGCGTCAGGAACCGAAACAATTCTGAAATATTTATTCGCGATTTTTTCTCCCGAATAAGTAAAATACAACACCGCGTATAACTTCTTAAACTTAAATGAACTAATTGAACTGCCTATATCAACATCAATATACGCGTTCGAACTATTTATCCCACCAACATTGATACCCACTGGAGTTGAAAACTTAGGGGTACCATTCGGAAACTCGTCATCAGCGTATATTGAAAAACCCAAGCGGTGTATGCTTGATATCTTACCGAGCCCCCCTTCATGCAAAAACTTCAATCGAAAACAGAATCTAAAGCGATATTCATATTCAATATATTCAGAAATATCATCCGATACGTCTATATGCGCTTCTTCATATTTCAATTTATCAACCGTAAAACATCGAGGCAACCCCATACTTATATTCCCCGCATCAGAAATAACGCTTTGCGACATCTCATGCACATAAGCAAATTCCACATTTTTTGCCTGTCCATAATTATCCAAAGGCGATTCATATACAGTAAATTCACTTTCCGCGTTCACTCCCGCATCGTTTGCCTCCGAAACCAGCAGCAAAGCCTTGCCCGGAAGAGTGATGTTTTCATTCAATTTTGGGTAAACTGTCAAAAGGCTGCCATCCAAGCTCATATTATCATTTACACAAACATCCGTGCTTATTCGATTGTTAAAAGTCGTAAGCAACCCGATTTGCCCAACCTTACACTTTACAGACTTGTATTTTTTGTTCAAAAACTGATATGTACCCAGATCCAATCGACCACGATATATTTCATTAAAATCATCAGAGCCGCACTTCAACTCAACAACAAAGTCAATAATGCTATCTATGCTGCTTTCATATCCTGAACGTATAATATCAATTGCTCTGCAATCATCAAATTCTAAATCGACGTCACTGTATTCAACGCTTACACCGTGCATCTTATTTCGTTTTATTTCCGGCTCAAACCTATCAAAACCAATAGGTTCAAGTATATCCGTACGAATGCCGTCAGATATCAGTGCGAATCTCAATTCCATACACCCACATATTTTTTATTTCTGTAATGATGCTGATTGCCGTTATCATTCACCAACACTCCATCACTATCAACCGTTACCGACACATTATTTTCAATAGAACGTGAATTTCCGATGTGTTTTGCTATCGACTTGCCGAGCATATCATAATCAAAAGCACTCTGTTTTTGAATAGTATGCACTTCATTGATCGTTTCTTTTGAAACTCTCGGTAATTCAATATTATACACATTCGGAATATTCCAATCTTTTAGTAAATCATACCTCTTATTCATTGTAATATCTCTGCTTACATGACTTGGCACAATACTCGAGTTTTGTGGAATCCACATAAGCTCCGGACCATGCTCACCTACCCAACCAAGTTGCCCACCTTTGTTTCCTTTCAGCCCTTTCCAATATTTTGGCAAAGGTTTGCTTGCAACCGATGCAAGTTGTGCCGCTCCCATTGCAGTAGCCATCGCTGCCATTGCCAGTCCCATCGGCATAAACGGCTTGGTTTGCAAAGCATTTATAATTGCTTGTGCCGTACCGATAGCGATATTGAACAAAGCCTCTTTCTTTTCAGCTTGCGCCTGTCTACGCTTTATATCTAACCTTCTTGCTGCCAATTCTTTTTCAGTGATATATTTCTTCTCACTGTTTTTCCGTGCTTCTTCTTTATATGTTGTATAAAAGTGTTCCAAATCGGCAAGCTCTTGCTGCAACTGATCTCTATTTATTGAGATGAGAGTACTGCCAAAGTCCCGGGCAAAACCCAATGCGGCCATTTGCAACTCTCTCTTCTGCTCCATTGCTTCACGCGCAATCTCAATTTCACGTTCTTTGCTGTCATTGAGCAAGCGTTCACGTTCAAGAAGATACTCACGTTCCTCTATCAAACCTTTTGCATGCTTATTTTCAAGAGCGTTTAGTTCTAAACGTATCATTTCAAATTCAAAGTTTTTTAATCGCTTACGTGCTCGCTCTCTTTCGGCAATTGTCGATATATCCGTTGCAAGTATCCGTTCATTTTTTAATTTTTCAGCGCGCAGCTCTTCACTTCGAATATCAACCGAGTAATCTATATTTTTCAATGCGATTTCTTGGTCGATTTTCTCTAAATCATCTTTCAACTTCAAGCGAACCGCACGTATTTTTTCAGCACGCACCTCCTCGTTTTTCTCACTTTGTTTTATTCCGGCAATTTCCAATTCAGCCTGTTTTTCCATTGACATTTTTTTCAAAGCGATGGATTTTGGTGAACCGGCTGCAGCATTTTGCGCTTTCAGAACTTCCAATTCCTTTGCACGCAAAATAGCTTCATCGGCATACTTCTTCTCAACTTCTGCAATATCTTTTTCTCTTGCGGCAATTAACGCTTTGCGCAATTTACCCTCTTTGTCCGCGCTCTTGTTGATTGCCTCTATTCTACGTGCATAATTCAACTGAATGGTTTTTATCTCTTTTTCTTTGCCCTCTTCCATCATCGATAAAAGAGTGTTTTGCAGCTCTTCTTCGTTTTCCTTTACTAAGTTTCTGAATTGCTCTGCTGATTTATTTGCGGCTTCATTATTCTTGAAACCTAAAGCATCGAATGCCTTATCAACATCTACACCTATTTCTATTGCTTTTTGCATATAGAATTGTTTCTCTTGCTCCAAGTCAGCAATAATATTATCTCGTACATATTCAGCTCTTCTTCGCTTCAGCTCCTTAGCGTCACCGCCAAAAAAACCATAGATTTTCGCAATAGCTTTGTCATACCATTTCAGTACCTCTTCATCCGATTTTTTTTGCTCTTGCAATATTTTTGAATTTACCTCCAATATTTTTTGTCGAGCAGCTTCAGCCATAGCACGCATTTCATACGCTTCAATAACTTGAGGAGTCGCTTTCACAAGCCACTCTTCCAGTTCATTCACATTTTTCAGCTGATGGTTGCTATCAAGATATTTTTCGTTTACGAGTTTGAGCATCTTTTGCTTCTCTTTATAGCTTGTTGTGCTCATCTGCACTTTGCGAGTCATCAATTCAAGCTCAACTTGTTGTTCATTATATCCATCGATAGCGGCTTTCGACAGTTCATTCATCCGCTTTTGCGTAGTGTTGTGCTCTTTGTTAGCACGTGTCAACATCACAACCGCGCCAACAACCGATATCAGAGCGGTAGCTAAAATCACATACGGATTTGCCTTTGCTACCAGATTAAATGCTTTTTGCGCAACAGTCGCTTTTCCCAAAGCAATAATGCTGCCTTTCTCCACACCTGTTTTTATGGCTATCGCGCGTGCATGTTCTGCTTCGGCTTTTGCAGCGGCTTTCAACTGAAAATTGCTCACAGCCCGCATCACATGGCTCTCTTTTTGCACCGTATTTTGTATTTGCTGTAATCCGGTCGTAATTGCCATAATGGCTTGCAAGCGCACCATCATATCCATCAGCTTTTCTTCTTCCACCCCAAAAAGAGCGGCCGCCCCTTGCGCAATTTGAAATCCGGCTGCAATGCCCTGTGTGCCTTCCATTATCAAGTCAAAACCGGCCGTATCGGAAGCGATACCTTTTATTTCTCGTGAAACGTCACCTTCGATGTCTGCAAGCTTTGCCGCCTCATTAATAAGGCGTTGGTACTCTTCCGTACCCGACTTACCCATCAAACGAAGAGCTTTGATTTGCTCTTCGATTTCACGCTTCATTTGTCTGAAACTTTTCTCTACAGCTTTCTGGGGTATCGCTTCCGGTATCTTTTTCATGGACTTTTCCAGCCGCTCTATGCTTTTTTGATTTTCACTTATACCCGATATTGTTTTTTTCAGCTCATCGTTGTATTTTTTCATCTCTGCCGTTTCCTTTGCGGTCGCTCCGGCAGCTTCTTTCTTTTGAGCAGTCTGTTTATCATATTCAGCCCACAGCTCTCTGTTCTTATCTCTAAGTTCAGCTATCCTCTGATTAACTTCGTCTAATCCGCCCGAATCCGCCGTGAACCGCAGCAGTATGTTCTTCTCGTTGTCCATGTTCTATCTGTTTGTTGAGGTTAAAGAGAAATTCCCAAAGCGTTAAGCCTTGCATTTCTATCCCCGATTTCATCAATATCATTTTCCATTCTTCGAACCCTTCGATATATTCTTGTATGCGCATGCTTCCAAAACCCTCAAATGTGTTTTGTTCACCGCCTGCACCACTTCCGAATAACTTTGCAAATCGAAATCGGCATCCTTCAAAAAGGGAATTAACTCCCTCAATGGCTTCTGCAAAAAAAAACTTGTAACATCCTTATGCTTTTTCCAAAACGCTATCTTTTTATTGCAATAGTCAGATTCGTAGATTGCAGGATTCTCTTTTTTGTCAAAGAAAACCACCGATGCCAGCTTATAAAGTAAATCCGTATCCATTGACAGATTAAGCCTGTCACCCAGCTGCTCGTTCAAAGCGTTTATTTTAAAAATATCGATCTTGCTCTCGTGAAGCAGCGTTCTGCACGCATCAACGTGTTTTTCTAAATATTCTCTTGTGCATCTCATACGCGCCTCTTCATACACAGCCAAAGCCATCAAACCACGCTCATACGGTAGATTAAACACATCATCAAATTGATAGTATTTCACACCACCTATTTTAAAAGCAAACTCGATGATATGCTTCTGATTTGGAAATACATTCCGTGTCGATTTAAATAGATTTTTTAGTTTCATCATAAAATCAAATTATATTCTTTCATTTTTGCTATAAACTCTCGCTCAACACCTCTATACAACTGCACATTATTTTCATTTATTGAAAATGAATTGCCACGTGTAATTACTATCCATGTCGGCCTATCACCGTTTTTCCAATAGCGTGGCAAACCAACACATGCGCATCCCGTACGGTAATTCACCCACCCGTTATTTTTTAAAATCTCTTTCATAGAATTTATCTGCCCCATTCGCGTCGCAATGATAAACTATCGCGTTTCGATAATCAATATCGAATGCCGCATGTGTTTTGCGTCTATTTTTCACATTCCACTTTCTCAACACATACCTGTTCTGCACGTAGAAATTCATCCCATTCTGCACAACATAAAACCGACATCCGTTTGCAAATGCCATCTTTCTGCACTCCTCAACCGCCTTTCTTTTTCTTCTGTTAAACAGCCACTTCCGAATCCATTTATACGGATAGATTAACCAGCAAAACAGAGCCGTTACGACTATTGAAAAAAACTTAAACAACATAGTCATTCTTCTAAATTGTCAAAAGGTATAAACTCATAAATAACTGCCGTAAGAAGCGCGTTTACCCCTGCGACACAAAGCATCACAGGGATTAGCTTAAATCCAAAACCAGTTATAATCCATGCCGGCAGCGTCCACACACTACTCATGCAAATAAGACATCCGCAGATGGGTTTATACAGCATTTTCAATCCCTTTGCCGTAAGCCATTTTTTTAATGCCATAGCCGGTTTATGAAAAATCATATCATTCCATGTTGTTGCATAAATTCCAAGTGTGCAAAGGCTAATAAAAGCACTTGTAAGTATCATTTTTATTATCAATACATCCATATTATCTGCTGTGTATGTGTGTCACTATCGTCCGCATGTATAAAAGAGCTTGCCACTCCTATGCGTTTAAATCCTGCTTTCAAAAGAGCATCAATCACTTTATATCGATTGCTGTTTGTATTGCAGCGAATGTCAACAGCTCGTCCAAGTGTATGCGCCCCGGTACCGGAACGTCCTTTGCTTTTATCCCACTGCGATGAACGATAAGCAGAGTTCAGCACAAAAGGGATACCCGCTATCTCACGCGCGGTGTCGAGTTTGCTCATTGTGCATTGCTTCATGTCTTGCAAAGAGCATGAAGGTATACACATGTTAAATTCCTTTTCATTGAAATACTTACTTGTTACCATTTCAAAAAATCATAATAAACATTTAAGACCGGGTGCCATTGACCACCCGGAAAACATAAGTATTGCGCATCCACGCCTAAACCTAAATAATCAACCGCTATGCGCGGCCCAAAAGCCACCACATTTAAACTCGGAAGATTTAAAGATGTTGCTCCTAACCGCACATTCCACGGGCTTTCTTTATTTTCAATAACTAAATGTTTTACTCCTGAAATTGTCATCCTTGGATCGGAAGAATGAATATCTATATAATTTATTTTTGCTCCAATCGGCAGCCCAAATACACGCTCTTTTTTCCAATATTTTATATGCTTTAATTCAGCGTTGTATGTGAAGTCGAAGTAGCCGGATGTGTCATTATGCGTAAAAAATTTAGCGTCAATAAATCTGTCTTTATAGGTATATGTCTTTCTGTTCAAACTGTCTATTTCTTTTTGCGCTTTCAACAAACCTGTTTTTAATTGCAAGTTTGTCGCATAATATTCTCTCAACTGTTTGTCTTTAATTTCAATCAGTTTCGAGAGACTATCTATCTCCTCTTTTGCATCAAGTGATAATTCATTCATCCCGGTTATTCTGTTCGTTTCCTGCAAAACCACATGCTGAAGACCTTGTTTGTCAACTTTGCGTGCAATGATTTGCGCCTCCATCTCTATTTCACTTCGTCCCGGTATCGGATTTGGCTTAATAGCACGTTCGTTATAAATCAGCGTGCATGTTACAACTGAGAGACAAATGAAAAGAATGGCAATCATGTAAGTTTTAAAATCATTCATTTTTTTTGTTGTTAAGTGAATCTATACGTGTTACCATTTCGGTAATAATCCCATTTTTTACAAGAAGAGCCTTGTATAAATTATCCCTTTCCGTGCGCTCAATGGATAATTGACGCTCTAAACGAGCTACATCATCCATAAGCCGTTCGATTTCGCTATCCTTTGCCTTGATAGTGTTGCCATGACTCTGAGAATATTCGAAAACAAATATCCACAACAAGCTCGTAATAATGATTAGTGCATACACCAGTGGGTGTTTGACTATATCCCTAAACGTTATTTTGTCCGGTGTAAGCAGTTTAGTTTCCATATCCTCTACAAATATAATCAATTAGATTAGATTAAAGTCCTTTAGATTATATTTTATTCAAAAAATTTTATCATATCTCTGAAATATCTGTGTAAATAATACCTCACTGTATCGAGCGTATCTGCCTGTTGTTCCGGGATATTTCTATTTGTTTTCACAATTGTACCATCAGGGTTTGCCTTACATTTAAGTAAATCATCGATTACGGGTTTGCATCTGTTTTCATCAATCGTAATAGGATACTTTTCAAACATCGTGTTTACAAGCATTCTGCTGTCTTCCAGGCGTGGATTACTCGCAGAATACTGCATCTGTGTATCGCTTAAATTGAGCGCATTTTTTATCACTCCGAAATTGGAAAGGATACTCAGCGTTGTTTTGTTATTACCACTCGCATCACCCGTGACAAAAAACAGATTATTCGGATATCGCTGTTTGATTTCCGCGCATAAGCGATGAATGGTAGCATCTTCAAGCTTCACACAATCGATACAAAAAATCTGTCTATTATAATGCTGCCAAACCGTTGCCGTTATGGGATTGCGGTTAAAGTCGAAAGACAAATAAACAGGCTGGTTATTGTTCACGAAAGTTTGTCCTACGTGCTGTGATTTGTTGAATGCAAACGCCCATCTGCCATCCTCACCGTCAAAGTCGGTCCAGTCACCTTCGACAAACTGTTTTTGATAACGCTCTGCCATCATGCTCCATCCGTGCATTTGGTCTTCTGTAACAAAAGGATTATCGCCCGGCAGGGCTGTCATAAAGAAGTATTCAGGCGGCAACCGATTTTCAATCCACGGTGTGTATATTTTATCTTTTACCCACGTTTGATTAGGATTAAAAGTCATGAAAATTAATCCGCGCGGCATTTTTGGTATATACCACGAACCCACACGCTCAATGGCTTTTTCCCAAACCTTATCGCTCAGCTCTTCCGATTGCTCTAAAAATATACCGTTTGTCTCCAATCCCAAAAAAGCATTTAAAAACGGATCTCGTTGTAAATTTTCAGGCACAAAGAAAATCTTTGAGCCTTTCACCACATTGGTGTAGTGATAATTCGATTTGTTTCGATAAGGTTTCCATCTGGTTGAACCGAGTGTGATTTTTTCAAAGCTGGGAATGGTTGTTTTCTCCAAGCTCGGCATATCTTTTCTGACAATATGCCAGCGACTTCCCGGAAATATTTCTGACAATCGCAACAATATCGCTAATGTTACGTATGTTTTGCCACCTCGAATAGCACCGCCATAGTTTAGAAATTTATAATCGTTAGCTTCTTGTGCGGCTGCCAAAGATGTAATGAAATACTCTGCCTGTTTTTCATTAACCGTTAAATCAATATTTACGCGCCTTTCTCTCACACTTCTATTTCCTTTCCGTTTGGCAAAATCATTACAGGGAGTTTGTCTTCGACATCCGGTGTTGCAGCATCTCCATAAACACGGTTATCCCTTGTATCTAATAAACCTTCGATTCGTGCAAGACTATCGGCTATTCTCACTGCGGCTCTTGCTCCGGATGTGGTGTCTTTTCTCTTCAAATCTCGATACAGCTTCAAACGCATTTCGATATGAATGCTTTTCTTTTCTTCAAGTGACTTTTGATTGTTCTCTTTCAGCTCTTCTACCGCCCATTTGTTGTAATTGTATGCCTGTCGTCTGGATATATTCCATAAGCTTACACATTGGCGTATAATATCAGCAGTTGAATAACCCTGTATTATCCACTCCACAACGCTCCGGATGCGCTGTTGTTTTTCCGTTTTGTCAACCGCTTTCTTATTGCCGAAATATCCCATTTCATCACATCATCTTTATCACTTCGATATAGCTTTTCAAATCCGATATTTGGTTTATTGTCAACGTACGCAATTGCGATATCTCTGTTGTTTCTTTCTGCATCGGTTCCGATAATCGTTGCAGCATATCTATTTTAACATTTTGCTGTGCCGTTAAATAATCAATAACTCGCTGCTTTTCTATCATTTCATTTTTCATCTTCGAAATCCTTTAATGTTAAGTTGCCATTTAAATGAATAAGATGCGGTTCATACTCATTTTTGCGACAATAACTGATGTATCGCTTAATGATTTGTTGAACGAATTTAGGTTTTAATTCCGTTGCGTAACAAATACGTTTCGTTTTTTCACAAGCGATGAGAGCGGTTCCTGAACCAAGAAACCAATCCACCACAATATCATGTTCATTTGTAGTATCAAGAATGGCGTCTGCAATCATTTGCACAGGCTTTGGTGTCGGATGGTTGCGTATCATATGCCTGTCAGGATTTGCCACACTTACAGCGGATGGATAACGCCAGACATTTGACCGCATTCTGTCTGCCATTTCCAAATGCGATAAGTGTTTTTCTTTGCCATGTTTATAGAGTAAACAAAGCTCGTGCTGTGATTTATAAAATGAACCCATTCCCGGCATATCTTTTGCCCAAACACACATCTGCTTAGGTTCACAATCACCATACACACGTTTTGCCGCTTCTCCCATATGCCACGTATGCCTGAAATCCATGAAAATATAGTGAATTGCACCATCGACAGAATGGTCGCAAGAAGTTTGCATAATTTCTGATAAGAAATCGACAAACTCATCATCCGACATTTCACCATGTCCTTCCAAAAAGTTTTCATGCACCTTTTTATCTACATTTCCAATGTAGTCAGCTGGCAAATTATATGGAGGGTCCGTGTTGATTATTCGTGCTTTTTCATCTTGCATCAATACTGCAATCTTTTCTGTGTCCTTAAATGAACAACACATCAAGCGATGTTTTCCGAGTTGAAACAAGTCGCCGTATGAAATAATGATGTCTTCATCATCCGATAGCTCTTCTATTTCATCATCAAAGTCATTTGCTTCATTCACACCGAAAACGTCAAATTTTTGTTCAAAGCGTGGCATTGAAAATTCAGGGATATTAATCATCCCTTTCAGCTCTATCATGTCGAGATTATAAAGCTCTTTGAAATCAAAAAGCCCTTTTTGTGTAATTTTTGCGTAAAATGATGAAAAGATAAGAACAAGCCTCGCAGCTTCTTTCTTATCCTTGCAGTCAATAAACGTTGCCGGAAGTGAGTAAGGAACATCTACGCCTTCTTTAATTAACTCTTCTTGCGCCAATGTTCGATGTTTACCATCTAAACAATAACGCACACCATCCGTATCTTCCCACACATAGAATGGTTGAATGAAGTTGTTTGTTACTAAACTTGCTTTTAGTTTTTCCATGTCCTCAACAGCCAACTCTTTGAAGTTGTCCTGTTGGATAAAAGCGAGTTCACGCCAATTGATATTCTCAGTTTTTAAAACACGTGAAGTGATTTTTGTATTATCCATAAGTGAAGTATATTGAATTTAACTACAAATATAATCATTATGAATAATATTTAATCTTTAAGACTTGTTTTGTTTTAAAATTTTTATGCGTTTTCTGTAATTCAGTATCATTAATTCTATCTCTAAATCAGAAAATTGACATATTTCATTCTTTTTGTTTTCGAGATAATCAATAACAAAACGGCCGTATTTTATCATCAAACCTCGACGATATTTCTCTAAATTTCCACATCGAAATCGATTGCAAATAGGACATTGAGCATTTACATTCTTTTCATCAAATCGCAAACTCATGTTTTTTCTACTAATGTAGTGCCCTGCATCCGCATATTTCCATTTAATCCTTTTGCCGCAACTTATACACCGTATTGTGCCATATCTGTCAGAATCTCTCAACCGGATATATTCTGAAAAAGTCTTATCTAATGTATCTATGTCTATTTTCATTTTCCTCTTTTGCTAATCGGCGCAAACGTTCAAAAAAACGTCCGGCTGATTTTAGTTTATCTGACTGCTGTTTCTAAATCCATAACATTTGTGTTTTTTAGTTAAGGTGTCAACCTTTCAAATTCTTTTTGTTGTTTTAAAATAATTCAGGATGATTTGACTTTTTTCGATACTTCTTTCGCTTTCTTTTCTCTTGCCTATACGGACAATCTCGCATCTGTGCAATTTTAAAAGTTCTAAGACTTATCGG
>JAEZZZ010000115.1 GCA_023418255.1 Bacteroidota bacterium | reverse complement strand
ATAAAACAACGGCACCGTCTGAACTGATGCTTTCTGCTGAAAAATCGACCATAATGGCTTGGTCTTTTCGGTAAAAGGCTGTATATTTGTCCTGCATAATTTGGGGGCGTTAAAATCTATTGTTTTTGTTTTAACACCTTAAAAATAAGGACCTTCCTCAAATTATGCAATTTTTTGGTGAATAATGTGGGTTAAATCCCGAAAACACATAGCCGCTTTGTTTGAGCGCGCGCACAAACAGATCATCGGGTTGCACCTCTTTCAATTGCGTGTCCACCGCCTCGTTGAAGATTGCCGCCGTTTCGGAAATTAGTTGCCGAACAATCGGCGTTTTTATATCGCGTGCACGAAATTCGCCCATGGCGTGCAGCCACTCAATGATACGCCTGAAGGCCGCGTGCAGCTTCGCGGTGTCCGGTTTTTTTATCTGTTTATCGCGCGCAAGGCAGACGCTGCATGTGCAAGGTTGCAACAATGTATGCATGCGCTTGTGCAGCCCCTCAAAGTCCGAGGGGCTTAGTCGAAAAAACCGCCTCTCCCGAGTTGAAGTGGTGTTTCCTTTTTCCCGATAATGGGAATGTTGTATTTGTCGATAAAATATTTCGGGTCAACCTCGTAGCGGTCGGCAATCATTGTTTCGTAACCGACCATCTGCTCGGGGGTGTAATCGACGCTTTCGTCCCATTCGAAGCGCAGTCCTTTTACCGGGAAACCGTGTGCCAACATACGCGGTATAAGCCGGTCGTTGACCAAGTCCCGAATAAAATCGGCGTCGGCGTCCACCACGTTTTCAAACACTTCAAGGTGCACTTCGGATTGGCTCAAAGAGCTACCCGAGTCAATCGTCATGGTTTGATTAAGTATGCCTTTTGATATCTCGGAATTTGCCCGGTCAATGCGTTTATCATACACGTTAAAGGCGTCGCCGCGTGTGGTTTCTTTTAACTCGATATCGGTACCGTCCGGGAACAATCCCCACGAAAGCGCACCCATGTTTTCGAGCATGTTTTCCATTTTGGCATGTTCTTTCGGGTCGCGTGACGTGGTCGTGGCAATGCGTACCGGCATGCCGAATACTTCTCCGAACTGATTCCAAAAAGCCAACATGTTGCGTTTCGCGATGGCATGCGGCGCAATCTTTAACAGCAAACCGAGATTGAACGGGTTTCCCGCTTCAATGCACCATCCCGCCATATCGCTGTTGCGATAGTCGTACCCTCTTCGCCAGTCATCCGACGGTTCTTTGACAATCACACCAAATTCGGGTTTTACGTGTTGGCGCGGCACCAGCTTTGTGTCGCTGTACTTCAACTTGCCGTCTATGCCCTTACGTAAATCAACACCGTGAAGCCATAAAACAAATCAATTGCTTTCTTTTAAACTGAACATAATGTTATTTTCGGCAAAGATCGAAAAAACAAGATGACCTAAAAGAGGTGAATTTGGGATGATTGCGTTGAATTCATTTTTATCGAAAAAGATACCTTCAAATAAAAAAAGCCACCTTGTTCATTACGAGCGAGGCAGCTTTTCGTATAAAAAATGAAAAGATTATTCTTCTTTAAAATTCGGATACATATAATCCGTAGGGGGAACAAATGTCTCTTTAATTGTTTGTGGTGACACCCAACGCAAGAGGTTGAAAATGGAACCGGCTTTGTCGTTGGTTCCCGATCCGCGTCCACCGCCAAACGGCTGCTGATCTACAACGGCACCTGTCGGCTTATCGTTGATGTAGAAGTTCCCGGCTGTATGCGTCAATCGATTTGTCAAATATTCAATTTGCGCTCTGTCGGCAGAAAAAATGGCACCTGTGAGTGCATAATCCGTGGATGTGTCAAGAATATCAAGTGTTTCGTCCAGTTTTTTCGGATCATAGACATATACCGTCAAGATGGGACCGAAAAGTTCTTCTTTCATCGTGATGTAATCCGGCTTTTTCGCTTCAATAACGGTTGGATAGATAAAATATCCTTTCGACTTGTCATATTTTCCACCGCACACAATTTCGGCATCCGGTGATTTTTTTGCATCTTCAATGGCTTTTGACAATTTGTTGAAAGCGACTTCGTCGATTACGGCATTCACAAAATTGCTGAAATCTTCGACTACTCCCGTTTTTATCGATGCAAGATCTTCCTGAACATAATTTTTTACATCTTTCCAGATGTTTTTGGGAATATAGGCGCGCGATGCTGCCGAACATTTTTGTCCCTGGTATTCAAATGCGCCACGCGTAAGTGCTGTCGCCACTTGTTTGGCGTCAGCCGATTCGGTGGCGAAAACATAATCTTTTCCGCCTGTTTCGCCAACAATCCGCGGATAGGATTTATATTTGTCCACATTTGCGGCAATAGTTTTCCACATGCCGTTGAATACGTCGGTTGAGCCGGTGAAGTGTAGTCCGGCAAATTCGCGATGGTTGAAAATCACATCGGCAGCCTCTTTTCCATCGGCATACACTAAGTTGATTACGCCATCGGGAAGACCTGCTTCTTTTAACACTTTCATAATCAGATGTGCCGAATACACTGCCGTTTTTGATGGTTTCCAGACAACGGTGTTTCCCATCAGTGCCGGAGCACCGCCAAGATTGGCCGCGATGGATGTGAAGTTAAACGGCGTGAGCGCAAAAATAAAACCTTCCAACGGACGCCATACGGTACGATTCCAAATTCCGGCTGCGGAATTGGGTTGCATGGCATATAGGTCGTACATGTTTTTTACGTTGTAGCGATAGAAGTCCACCAATTCGCACACCGCGTCAATTTCGGATTGAAACGCGTTTTTTGATTGTCCAATCATAGTCACCGCATTAAAATCGTAACGATACGGTCCGGCAATCAGTTCCGCCGCTTTCAGAAAAATGGCGGCACGGCTTTCCCAATGCATCGCTTCCCAAGCTGGCTTGGCTTTCAGCGCGGCATCGATCGCCATTTGTACATGTTTTTTATTTCCTTGATGATAGTGTCCGAGCAAATGTTGGTGGTTGTGTGGCGGACGAATATCTTTCAGATTGTCGGTTCGCACCTCTTTTCCGTCAATAATCATCGGCAAATCCAATCCTCCTTTTTGTAGTTCGGCAAGTTTCAATTTTAATGCTTGTCTTTCAGGCGAACCCGGCGCGTAGCTCTTTATCGGTTCATTGTTTGCGTTGGGTAATTTATACACTCCTTTTGGCATAGATAGTAATTTTTTGTGGTTTATAATTTGAAGTCTTTTGTTTGTGATACAAATATATAAAAATAATAAGAATGGAAGGCGTTTACTTCGTGTTTTTTAGTTTTGCATTCTCGATTCATTGCTATTGCTCGTCTTTTTTATATGTTCTACATCTCCGTTATTATGCAGTGTAAACGGAAATATTATTGAATGGAGTTTCGCGCCATTACTGCCACTAACCGACCTTCGTAATTATATCGGTAGTAATATCGCACATTTATATATATCTTACCAGAAACTATTTTTGTCATTCTTTTGTTAATCAAAAATAGCATCAATGCCTTCATTAGATTGTTCCATGGGGTCAGCACCCTCGTATGAACTCTCCGGATAACGCTTCATGTCGGCACATGGGTCTTTGTACTCGGCAGGAATGTCGAAGTGTTGATTGTCTTTTATATTGAGCGTAGTGTCGGCATAAATTTTTTGATAGAATAACCCATGAATTGGCAATGCTGCGCTGGCGCCCTGCCCATATGCCATGTTGTCGAATTGAATGGCATATTCTTCCCCTCCAACCCAACAAGATCCTACAAGCGAGGGCGTAAAAGACATAAACCATCCATCGGAGTTTTTTTGAGAGGTTCCGGTTTTACCTCCCATTTCACCTTTTAGGTTATATACTCGGCGTAATCGGCTGCCCGTTCCGCCATCTACGACGGCTTTTAGCATATCCAGCATTTTAAATGATGTGGCCTCGCTAAATATTTCGTGCATTTGAGGGACGAAGTTTGCAACGACATTGCCATACGAGTCTTCTATACGTGTAACCAAAAGAGGCTCAATGCGAATGCCACGATTGGCAAATGCTGTGTATGCGCCTGCCATTTCGTAAACCGAAGCGTCGTTAGGTCCGAGTGCGAGTGATACCACCGGATCGGCGGGGCTTTGCAATCCAAAAGATTTAATGATGCGTGCAAAAGCATAGGGAGAGAACATTTTCATTAAGTAAGCAGTTACCCAGTTGCTGGAGTTTTGCAATCCCCACTTGATGCTCACTTTGGCTCCAACATTTCGTGCTGTATTACGCGGTGTCCATTCCTTGCCTGTTTCGGTTATGAGGGTTTGAGGCACGTGTGTCATTTGGTCGCATGGCGTCATTCCCTCTTCCATGGCCAATGTGTATAAATAGGGTTTTATGGTAGACCCGATTTGACGTTTTCCGGTGCTTACCATATCATATTTAAAAAACTTGAAGTTAGGACCACCCACATAAGCTTTGACATGCCCCGTGATTGGGCTCATGACCATAAAACCGGCACGAAGAAAGCTTTTGTGATATCGTATTGAGTCCCATGGTGTCATCAACGTGTCAATCTCTTTCTCTTTCCATGAAAAAATTTTCATTTCCACCTTTTCCTCCTTGAAAAGGCGTTTTATTTCATCTTCTTTTTTTCCTACTTTTTTTAGCAAGTGGTAACGCTCTGTTTGCCGCATTGCAGTTGTCATGAGTTCTTCTGTTTTGTCGGCAACATTTCGTGCATAAGGAGCATACTCACGTCCTTTTTTCTCTCGGAAGAAGGCAGGTTGCAAATAGTCGCCCAAGTGTTCTTCTACTGCCTCCTCAGCGTATCGTTGCATGCGAGAATCGAGGGTGGAATATATTTTTAGTCCATCCGTATAAATGTTGTAATTTGATCCATCGGGTTTTGTGTTTTTGTGGCACCAGCCAAACAATGGGTTTTGTTCCCAAGCTAATGAGTCTTCTGTAAACTGTTGAGTTTGCCATGAAGCATAGTGTTTACGTTCGGGTTTTTTTGCCATCATCACTCTTGCCAAATGCTGTCTGTAATAGGGAGCACTTATGTCAATATGGTTCACGCGTTTAAAATCAACTTCCAAAGGTCTGTTTTTTAGTGAGTCGAGTTGCACCTTGCTCAAATAGCCTCCTTTTTGCATCTGTTGGAGCACGACATTACGGCGTTTGGTCGTAAGTTCGGGGCGCCGTACCGGGTTGTACAGTGATGAGTTTTTCAGCATACCCACCAATGTTGCTGCTTCTTCAATATTCAGCTCTTTGGGTGTTTTGTTGAAGTAGGTTTGTGCCGCTGATTTAATTCCCACTGCATTATAGTTGAAGTCATATTTGTTGAGATATAAGTTAATGATTTCATCCTTGGTGTAGTATCGTTCAAGCCGTGTAGCAATAACCCACTCTATTGGTTTTTGTGAAATTCGGTCGAGCTTGTTTTTTGCCGTTGGTGTGTAGAGTAATTTGGCTAGTTGTTGAGTGATGGTACTGCCACCGCCGCTGCCGGATTGTCCTAAGATGCCTGTTTTAAAGATGGCGCGCCCCAATCCGATGATGTCAATTCCGGAGTGTCCATAAAAACGCGAGTCCTCTGTTGATACCAAGGCGTTTATCAAATGTGGTGAGAGGTCGGAGTAGTCCACAAAGATGCGATTGTCGTTGCTTTGTGAGTAGGTAAACAGCAGTTTATCGTCCGACGAAATTACTTGAGAAGCATATTTGTTGATGGGGTTTTCAAGTTGATCAATGGGTGGCATGTAGCCTATTTTCCCTGTTCCAATAAGGGTAAAGAAAATAACGTTGCAAATTAATATCAGAGCAAATATAAGCCACATCCCTTTTATGAGCCAGCGGCTGAATATTCCTTTTTTTCTCTCTTTCTTGTCAGAGTTCTGTTTTTTAGTCATAACTTTTATCTATATGGCAGCACTATGGCTAAGACTTTCTTTTCGTAAAGTCAATGCATAGGTGTCGGCACAAATGGTTCAATAATATATCTCTATTTTGAACTGCAAAATTACACAAAACCATTCATAACAAGAAGTAATCCGTATTAAAAATAGTTGAATATACGCTGATGGGCATTCAATTGCTGTAAACAAAAGTGTTATAGATGCATTTTATGTTTTATCTGTTGTTGTTTTTATTTGTTACTCGCCATCTTTTATTGCAGGTAAAACAGATGTAAATATATCTGTACACCGGAATAATAAAGCCCAGAACTATGTAGGGTAACAGTGTCAGCCAATAGGGACTTTTCTTTTTCATGATATTTCTCGAGCCGCAAAACGGACAACATGCCTTATCGCTTATCTCGTCTTGATGTAAGATGACAGTTTTCGATATCTCCGGCTCTTTCTCTGCCAACAATGCCCGTGCTTTGTTAACATACTCGTCGGGAACTTGCAATTTTACTCCGCCAATGGCATGTGAATAAAAGTTGAAAACCTGTACTGTGAACTCATCTTTCAGATAGGTCGGAATTCCTTCTGACTCAAGTCGTCCCTGTGTGATATACGCTTCGTGTGGATATGTGAACGTTTTAATCGTAATCCACTGATGCTGCGCTTCTCTAAAGATTCTTCTATTCATGTCTATAATGAAGTGATGGTCTCGTCTTTCGGTTAGCTTTTAATTACTTTCCAACCTACGGCTCTGTCGTATCGTTCTCCGACCGGACGGTAATATACGATGATGATGTACTCATTTTCTGTATCGAAGAAGCTACCTTCGGTATGTTCTGTTGAGTAACCGTCTTTATCTTTTGTTACAAATTGATAATTATAACTTCCTTGCTTCAATAAAACATCTACTTCGTAATTTCCATCTGCCGAATTATAGATAAGAGGTGAATAGTTTGAAGCGATGTATAGAAACAGGGGTTGTTGCAGCGGTTGTGATTTAAAGGTAAAATGCACCATGAAGTAATCGGCATCCACGTCGGCGTCGTAACCTTGCGTGTTACGTATGAAAAATCGTCCGTTTTGGTCCTCATCGTATTGACGCTTGTTATTGGCACGGCATCTATCTGTAAGAAGCCGTACCCTAAAATAGGGCGATTTATATGATGTTGAAGCGACATTAAGCCCATTGGCTGATTTATTTATCGTTTCAAAACGTCGATATTCGTTACCTCCCTCAAAAATCAAACTCTCTTGATGTTCATATACAATTCTGTTTGGAAACACGAATGAGGGGCGTATGTCTGAACGTTTTTCATTGAAATGAGTATTTTGATAGATGCATACATTTATCTCACGTGCGGCATCTCGCAGTGCCAATGTTTCGTGCAACACTTCTAAGTGTAGTTGTTGGTGAGCTTTTTGTATGTCAAAATCAGTATTTCCGCTCAGTGATGCTTTTATGTGTACTTTGGGCTCTGTTACAATGAAGTGTGCTTGCAAAATAACCGAATCAGGGTTGTCGAGTGTGAATACTTCTATGGCGTAGTTCCCTGAAAGTCTGAGTTGAACAGCCTCATTTGGAATGGTTAGGTTGTAATGAATGTACTTTACGGTGGTGTTTTCGGAAAATCGAAAATCTTCGATGGGTTGGTCATTGAATCCCTGCATGTATTCCATCTCTGAAAGGGGAGAGGGTGTGCCGTCCGTATTGCAATGAATTAATCGGTAGCGTAATTGCGTTTCCTCAACGTTTAGTTTGTCAAATTTCAGGGTGATGAAGTCGTCTGTATTTAGTTCGATAATTGGTGGACGATATAAATCGTTGTTTGCCATCAGCTGAATGGTCTTAACCTCATCGCTCATTGTTTCTGTATGATATTGTGCTTGCGTTTGTAGGAACGGTAAAGTGGCATACAAGCAGATAATAAATCGTAAAAAACGAGTCGAAACGCTTTGTGTAGTTCCTTGATTCATTGTTTTGTATTTATGATGATAGCAAAGTTACATTTTTTTGGCACATCAGATAAATTTGTTGTTTTTTTTCTACTTCTAATCAGTTCTTTAATGTTAAAACTCATTCTGTTTCCAGAATTTTTCTTTTGAAGTATTCTATGGACAAAAACTTTTATACGTATGCAGCAAAACTTTCGTACGTGCGGAGCGAAAGTTCCGTGCGTACGGAGCAAAAGTTCCATCCGTACGGAATCGGAATGAGGTATAATCATCTAAAACACAAACGTGAATCCGCCCAAAATATGAAAGCCTTGTGCCGGATAGCCATACCAAATGTTGTATTGTTGGTTCAAAAGGTTATTGGCTTGCAGGTTTAGCGAGAAGTTGGACGATATCCGATAAAATGCACCCGCATTGAGCGCATGAATGGACTGCATCGCTACGTTTTCATCGTTAAAATAGGTGTAACGGTCTGCCAAAAGATGATAACCTAACGACACTTTTAACGGGTCAATCAGTTGCCAAAGCACTTGGGCGTCGGCTTCAAATGTAGGTTTGTTATACGCTTTCGCGTCATCAATTTCAGTCTCATTGTAAGTGGCGTTAGTTACTTTGTAAAAATTTTTTTGTGCACGAAGCGTAATATCCACCGAGGGAATGAGTGTTGATTGAAGCAGAGCGCCAACATGAGTATGATTTAGGTTGCCATATAGGGGCGAGAGCGTTTCAATATTGTCATGACGCATAATCCAGAAGTGTTCATCTTTTGTGTTTCGGAAACCGCCCCAAAGGTCGAATCGCAATCCGTCAATGGCACCTATTTTAACACCGGCTTTAGTATCTACAGATGTGAATGATGGTTTTATCGCCTGCATGGGATGAATATAGCGAGTTTCGTTGAAAACGTTCAGAAAGGTGTTGTCGTCGAAACCGCCGCTTGCCGTAGCGTAGAGCGTTGTGCGCTGTGCTACATTCCATTGTATTGATGCATCAGGAACTACGCGTATTTTTGTTTTGTCGGTATGTTGAAACAGTGCTTTTACTCCCAATTTGGCATTCAATGTTTCTTCCTTGATTTGTAGAAATGGGCTAACCTTGGCCTCTTTATAATCTGTAAAGCCACGTTCTGCGAAATCGGGGAATTGAGAATTGTAGAAAACACCCAAAAATCCTCCTTCTACGCCAACGCCGTATTGTTCGTCGTAAAAAGGCATTCCGAGGGTTACCATTGCTTCTGCATGATTTCCTTTAAGCGGTTCTGAGTTGGGTGTGTCGCCATATTTGGTTGCAAAATGTTTGAAATGGATTTGTCCGCCATATCGGAAGCTTTCCAATGTGTCGGAAAGGGCATGCAAGTCGGCATGCATTACTTGCACCATCTGCTCTTTGTCTTCAAATTTGCGCGTGTTGCCAAAGCTGTTGCCATAGTAGTTAAACAGTACGTTCTCATACGAAACGTTTGCGCCCATTTGCAGTGCGTCAAAGGTATGACTATAATCGATGGTTGCCTTGTTGTCCATCACTTTGGCACGGTTCTCCCGCATCTCTTGTTCTTGCACATATGGGATGTCGCCGTTGGTAGAGTGATGGCGCAATGTGATGCTTAAATCATTGTTGTTGGTGTGAAGTAAGCGTAAACCCATGGTGCCATTGATATTGGCATAGTTTCCGGCCGCCAGCGATATATAACCTCGTCGCGATTGAAAAGGGATGTCCGTTTTGATAGAGCTCGCTTGCGGCAAAGCGATTTCCAGTGGTGGTGTCGAGCGACCTGTCCACGTAGCATAGGCTGTATTTGCTCTTCGTATGGTTGGTTGAGGAAGTGATGGAAGTGACTGAATTTTGTTTGCATCGCCACGCAGTGTGGGATTGAATTCTCGTTCCAGCTCCATCTGTCGGTGTAACAGCGAGTCTTGTTTTTGCGCTAATACATTTTGTGTCCATGCTATGCTTATGGTGACTAATAGGGAAATATAAATTGCTTTTTTCATTATTCTTATTCTTCTAATGCGTTTTTATATAGAGTGTTTTATAAATTGGCTGTTTGCCTTTACTTTTTCGCTTTTTTTCTTGCAAAGGGCGCAGTTACCGGCATTCACTTTCTAATTATTGATTATTAATTATTAATTGTTAATTATTAAAAAGGATTGCTTCACTTTGTTCCCCGATATATCGGAACAGGCGCAATGACGCCCTTTTTGCACCGAACAACCTTCTCTCCCTTTAGGGGGGTAGGGGACACTTCTTCATTTCTCAACTTCCGCCGACGATTCTGTGTCGGCATCGCGTATAAGCGAAGATTCGTCGCGATTTAGTTCTTTAATTATGCTGCAACTTCTTCAAGCGCTCTTGAATCATTTGTCGAATGTCGGCATTGTCGCCTTTATAGTTTGCCTGTAAACTTTCCAGATATTGTCGTGCCTGAAATGTGTCTCCTTTTGCCGCATAGGTGTCGGAAAGAACAATCAGACTGCGTGCCATCCAGTAAGCATGGGGCGTTCCTTTCTGCATAAACTCTTTTACTTGTGCTTCTGCCTTGTCGTATGCACTTTGATGGAAATATGTTTCTGCGAGCAAGAATTGTGCTTCGGCACCATATTTACTTCTTGTTTCGGATGCAATGGCTTTTAGGTCGGCAATAGCACGGTTGGTTTCGTTTAGTTGTTTGTATGCTTTGGCTCTCATATAAGTTGCTTCAAGGCGGGCATCAGGTGCTAAGTTTGTCTCGTCTAAAAGAGCGGTTGCCGCTTTTATGGCTTCGTGCGGTTGTTGTAGATGGATGTGCAGACGAACCAATCCCATTAGTCCCACCTGTTTATGGGTTGCGCTACGTGCAACATTTGCCAGTTTGGCATAGTCTGCCAATGCTTGTTGAAAATTCCCCTTCTCGCTCTCTGTTTGTGCCACGTATTGCAGTGCATTTTCCTGATATTTGGCACTGTTGGCATCAATCACTTTTCGAAAATAAGAAAGAGCCGTTGTTTTGTCTCCCTTTTCTTGATAGAGCACACCGAGATAATAAGATGCATCGCTGCTGTATGCGCCATTCGGATAGCTTTGCAGATAACGCGACAACGCGGTTTGTGCCTCTTTTTTTGCTCCTTTCATGTAGATGCCTTCGGCAGCCAAATAGGTGAGTGAGTCTTGGCGATTGGGTGTGATGCGCATCCCGCCGGGTAGTGCGTTGGCGTAATCGACGTACGATTGCACATCGTTCATGTCGCGATAAACGGTTTCCAGCGAAGCGAGCGCCGTACGGGCATCATCACTGCCGGGAAAATTGCGAATCACGTTTTTATACGCGCTGATGCTTTGCTGATGTTGTCCCATATTGAAATAGAGTTGTCCTAACTGCACTCCACCTTGTCCGGCAAGCGGACTACGCGGATAGTTCTGTAACAGCTTCTGCAATACCGCAATGGCTTCGTTCTCGCGATTTAAAACGGTGAGCGCGCGGCTTTTTTCATAAAGCGCGTCGTCGATGTATTGTGAATTGGGATAGCGATGCATGAGTTCGTCTAGTACATCAATCTTTCCTTGGAAGTTGCGCTGCAACCCCAGGACGAAGGCACGTTGAAAAACGGCATAATCGGCTGCCGCGGAATTGGCGGTCGCCGCTTGGGTATAATATTGTTGTGCTTCGGCAAAATGACGTCTAAAATAGTGGCTATCGCCAATGCGGTTGTATGCATCGGCAAACTCGGATCGACTTCTGTCTTTTTCTAACGAGATATATTTTTGAAAGGCGCTGGTTGACTCCGCATATTGCTGTTGTTTGAAATAGGAATATCCGAGATTGTACCAACCCAACGCGTAGTTTTCATCTGTCGGATAGGCGTTGCGTGTAAAGGCAACAAAGTCGTTGGCCGCCTGAGTGTAGTTTCTATTTCTAAAAAACGATTCGCCACGCCAATAATAGGCATTGTTTCGGGCTTTGGCATCATAATCTCCCATGCTGATGCTTCTGTCGAACAGAGGAATGGCTTGGTTGATGTTTCCGTTGATAAACTGCTGCGCCCCCAATTGGAAGAGAATCATTTGTTTGGCTTCGAGAATTCGTCTTCCGGGGCGATTGATGCGCTCTATTGCCGCCAAGGCGGCATCGTAATCTTTGGTTGTGAGAAAGGTTTCGGCCAATATATCGTTTACTTGGTCGGTATAGGGCGATTGTGGATACTCTTTCAGAAAGTTTTCAAACAGCGTGATGGACTCGCTAAATACGGAAAAGTTTGTTTCGTGCGCTAAAAGTGCATAGTTAAACATCGCCGTTTGTCGAGCCTTGTCATCAAAACGGTCGCGCGTGGCGGCTTCAAATGCCATTTGTGCTTTTTGTTTTTCTCCCAGTTTCAGATAGGTTTGTCCCAAAAAGAGTTGTGCGTTTTGGCGTAGCTCGCCATCTCCGTTTGTAGCATATTGAAACATGCGTGCTGCCTCGCGGTATTGAGCATTGTCAAAATATGACAAACCCATAAAATAGGCATCGCCACGTAGTGGCGTTTGCGTTTGCGCAAAATAGTTGCGGTAGAATGAAATGGCTTTTGCTGTGTTGCCCATTCGATAATGTGTGTTTCCTAAAATGCGGTAAATTTCCGTAAGTCGTTCGCTGCCGGCATAGTGATTCAGAAAGTTCTCGGCAAGCGAAGCCGCTCTTTTTAAATCGCCTTTGAAAAAGGTGGATTGTGTGGTGTAGAATGCCACCTGCTCGGCATATTCGGGATGTGTTGCCAATGGGCTTAATCGGCGCAACGCTTCGTCGTAATTGCCTTCTATATATTGAATGTGTCCGGCATAAAATTGTGCTGATTCGCGATAGGTGCGGCTGTTTTGTTCCAACAGATTAAAAAGTCGCGATGCTTCTTGATTGTTTCCGAGTTTCATTTCCGCATAAGCGAGCCGAAAGCTATAATCTTCTTGCTCTTTGAGCGAAAGATAGTCTAAGTCGGCTAATCGAAAATGATTTCGTGCCTCTTCCCAATCTCCGTTCTCAAAATAGCAAGAGCCAATAAGAAATTGCAGCTGATGTCGATGTGCCGTTTCCGGATGCTGTTTTAGGAACGATTTCAGGATTTCAATTTTGTTCTCATCGTTGAGATGATAACGCGAAACAGCAATCATATATTCCGCCTCCTCGCGAGCAAATATGTCGTCGTTTTTTGCGAGAAATTGCGTTAAGATACGTTCTGCACCTACGTAGTTCTCACTTATAAACATCTCTTTGCCAATCTCTATGGAAGATGTCGGCTTTGTGAGTGGTGCTTTTGTTTGTTGTGCCATCGCTCCGCATAGGGTGGCGATGAGCGTGAGCGTCAGAAAAACTTTTTTCATCATTGTATTTTATTTTTGCTCTTTTATCTTTCTTGCTAAATTTAAATCCTTTTTGTCTATTTTATAGCGTAAAAAGATGAAAATTAAATAAACATTTTTTGTAATTTTTCAATTCCTTTACGAATAGATGCCAATCCAAACTGACTTTTTTGCAGTTCGCGTAGCGGTATAAATAGCAGCTGCGAAACATCGTCTTGTGCTTTCAATAGGCTGAAATCCCGAATGTTGCATTCGAAGAATAAGTCCGTCGTGTGCACTTCAAAACCCGAATATACATAAATATTTGGAATGCAGAAAAGATAGCGCATCGAATGGATTATCAATCCTGTCTCTTCAATTACTTCGCGGGACATTCCTTCCTCCACCGTTTCATACATATCCACAAAACCTCCCGGCAGGTCAAATGTACCTTTTGCCGGTTCATTGGCGCGGCGTGCTACCAACAACTCATCTTTTTCATTTATTATAACGGCTACCACCGCACTAGATGGATTAAAATAATATGTAAATCCACATTGACGACAGTTTTTCGCTTTGCCGTTTTTCTCCTCAAAAGCCGGTGCTCCACATTGCGGACAAAAACGGAACAAATGCAATGGATGGTTGTTCATCTGAATACTCTATTTACTTAAACATATTTGACAACCAGTTGTTCAACTCCTTTTCTTTCTCTTCCAGAAAAGGTCGGATGAGGTCTTTATCCAGTTTTTTTGTGATAAACACCTTACCAAAAACACCTACGCCGACAACATGTTTTTCTCTATCCCATAGAATTTTTGTGAGTGAGAAAAATCCATAATTTGATCTTTCTACATTGCTCTCAATATACTTACTTAAAAGGTTGGCACCAACAAACTGCCATGCCTTCGACAAGAGCGCATCGTTGCGCTCTTGGATGATTTCATCCATTGTGGCGGTCGCCCTTTGCTGAAAAGCCTTTTTGTGTTGTGCCTTGTCGGGATTGGTGAAAATAGCAGCCAATAATAACACGACAAAAATAGCGAGGGTAATTTTCCCGATTAGGTTTCGTTTTTTTCTTTTTGACATACTGTATTACTTGATGCGATATGTTTTCGTCCGTTTTTTGTTTGTCTTTAATATGCGTGACGCGGATAATCTTCTATCGCATGGTTACATTTACAATGCGCGTTGGTGGTAACTCTTCGTTTCGTTTTTTTACCGCGGCCACTACATTTTGTGCCAACTCTGCAAACGCTTTGCCCGTTATGCTTTCTGTTTGTAATGCTTCCGGTGCTCCTTTGTCGCCGCCTTCGCGAATGCTTTGTACAATCGGGATTTGTCCGAGTAAGGCATAGCCTTTCTCTTCGGCAAGCCTTTTGCATCCATCTTTTCCAAAAATATAATATTTGTTTTCGGGTAGTTCTTCGGGTGTAAACCACGCCATATTTTCTACCAATCCTAAAATGGGAACGCCTACTTTATCAGCCGTGAACATACTGATCCCTTTACGCGCGTCGGCGAGTGCGACCTCTTGCGGTGTACTCACAATAACTGCTCCTGTGATGGCAAGGCTCTGTACCAGCGTAAGGTGTATATCGCTTGTTCCGGGCGGAAAATCGATGAGAAAGTAGTCAAGTTCGCCCCAGTCGGCATCGGCAATAAGTTGTTTCAGCGCGTTGCTTGCCATGGCACCACGCCAAATAACGGCATCTTGTTTGTTTACAAAAAAGCCGATGGATAGCATTTTTATGCCATAGTTTTCAATGGGAACAATCATATCGCGTCCGTTTATTTTTTGCACGTCGGCACCAGACTCTTCTACATTTAACATTTTGGGAATAGATGGGCCAAAGATATCGGCATCCAGCACTCCTACTTTATAGCCTTTTAGTGCCAAAGCGACAGCTAAATTGGTGCAGACAGTGCTTTTGCCGACGCCGCCTTTTCCTGATGCTACAGCAACGATGTTTTTTACTCCCGAAAGCCACGCTTGTGACTCCGGTGCCGGTAATTGTTTCGATTTAACCGTGATGTTCCCTTTTATATCTATTTTTTCGTTCACATAGGTAAGAACTGCTTGCTCCGCCATTTTAACAACGGATTTTATGAATGGGTCGTTGACTTTTTCGGTAACAAGTGAAAGACTCACTTTGTTGCCTTCGATACGCATGTCATTTTCAACCATTCCTGCGGAAACAATGTCTTGTCCGGTGCCGGGATAGCGAACGGTTCGCAACGCTTTTATTATATCATCAATTTTTATTGCCATAACAGTCTGTTCTATATGTTTATGTTTTTGCTTTTTTGTCCGTAAGGACGGAGTAATTTGGGATTACCTTATTTCCGTTTAAAGCTTCGATAGTCGTCTTTTTCGATATCTATTTCGGGTTCAATCCACTGTTTGTTTTTCTCACCTTGCCATTGAATATATTTTATCTTTAAACCGCGAGAGCGCCATTGTTGTTCATAAAATGTTTGAATTTGCAGGCATTTGTCTTCCGTATGGGTTTGATAAACATCCGCGGTGTTTGATAGTATGGGAAGCCGGTTTTCTTCAATCATGGCAAGGGTGTATGTGTAAAGGAAAGGACTGTCGGTTTTCAGATGAATCGCGCCTTTTTTGTGTAGAATGTGGCTGTACATTTCCATAAACCGAGTGGATGTGAGGCGTTTGTTGGCCTTTTTCATTTGCGGATCGGGAAAGGTGATCCATATTTCTGCCACTTCGTTTTCGTCGAAAAAGTGCCGGATAAATTCAATTCCGGTGCGTACGAAAGCAACGTTTGAGAGCTTCTCTTGCAGCGATTGCTGTGCGCCGCTCCACATGCGTGCACCTTTTAAATCGATGCCAATAAAATTCCTTTCGGGAAACATTCTTGCCAGTTCTACGGTGTATTCGCCTTTGCCACAGCCTAATTCAAGCGTTATTGGGTGGTCGTTTTTGAAATACTCGTTGTGCCATTTTCCTTTGAGTGGAAACTTTTTCGTTTTTAGCGTTTCAAATGTGTATTGAAACACGTTGGGAAAGGTTTCCATATCGGCAAATTTAGATAGTTTGTTTTTTCCCATCGATTCATTTTTTTTACAAAAATACAAATTAATCGTCGTTCTTCTCTCTTGTGTGTTTCAAATTTTAAATTTTATCTATTTCTTGTCTTGATTTATCGGGGTTGGGTATCTGTGTCAATTTGGGATTGGCTCTATTTCAGATTTCCCTGTTTCCATTTTGTCTTAACCCACATTATTCACCAAAAAGTTGCATAATTTGAGGAAAATCCTTATTTTTAAGGCATTAAAAGAAAAATAATAGATTTTAACGCCCCCAAATTATGCAGGATAAATATACAGCCTTTTACCGAAAAGACCAAGCCATTATGGTCGATTTTTCAGCAGAAAGTATCAGTTCAGACGGTGCCGTTGTTTTATTGGAAA
>JAEZZZ010000081.1 GCA_023418255.1 Bacteroidota bacterium | reverse complement strand
TGTACTTTTGTTCATCGTTATGGTTTTTCTGTTTAAAACAAAAGTAACGAAAAGGGCTGAATTCCATACCGGGAAATCAGCCCTAATTTTTGCTGACGAAAAAAAGGTTTAGCGGACAGCAATGATTTGTAATATCCGATACGGCTGTCTTAATACCTTAGATGTGTTTAGGGTGTTACTTCAATAGCTCTTCTAATTTTTCAAGCAGTTTTTCTCCACGCAAGTTTTTCTCTATTATTATTCCATCTTTGTCTAAAAGAACGGTGTGAGGAATTCCATTGATGGCATATAGCTCTACTGCTTCACTTTGCCATCCTTTTAAATCAGACATTTGTGGCCAGGTCATTTTTAATTCTTGTAAACCTTCTTGCCATTTCTCATCGCTGTTATCCAAAGACACACCTACTACCTCAAATCCTTTGTCTTTATATTTTTTATAAGCTTCAACAACAACAGGCATTTCGGCACGGCAAGGGCCACACCACGATGCCCAAAAATCGATTAACACATATTTCCCTTTTCCGGCATAATCAGATAAAGACACCTCTTTGCCTTTGGGGTCTTTCATTGTGAAATCAGTAAATATCTTTCCTTCTTTCACATTATCTATGTTTGCCAAACGCTTGCCTAGCCACTCACCGAACTTACTTAATTTGAATGTATCATCTGTTTTGGCAAGGAGCTCTTTTTGCTGTTCTGGAGAGAACATACTGTATGAACTACGGAACAGGAACAGTCCGAATTCATTGTTTATATTGGACTTAACAAAACTATAAGTATGTTCTGCCTGTTCATCAGAAATTTTGTCGTAGGTCTCTTCTAAGTCATTCTGAAGTTCCTCATCCAGTGTTCCGGCTGCTTTTGCATCACGATATTGACGATTAATTTCTCTCAACTTGTTGGTCAATTCTAATTGTTGAGTTTTGAAGTTATGGTATTCATCATTAACAGGCGTTCCCGTTACAGCTAACAATGAGTCTTGTTTTACCACAATCTTACCCGGTTCTAACAAAAGTGGGGCACGAGAAGGAATTTCTTTTTCTTTTCCTTTGATTTTTTCAAAAGCCACAAAACGCAATACGGGGACTTCAACTTCACCCTTAAACCGGAATTTTCCATCCACAATAAGTGCTGAGTCAACACTTAACATGGCTGAATCGGTCATCTCTTGCAGATACACATTGGTTCCTTCTAGCTCAGCCTGAGAAACCGTCCCTTCAATAGTGTATTTCTTATTTTGCGTACATGCTGCAAATATGCTGAGAGCAGCTAAAAAAAAGAGTGCTTTTTTCATTATTTTTCTTTTAATTATTAAGTAAACCACTAATTTCATTAAATAAACCTCGACAAAGGTATATAAAATTCATATATTCAACACTTTTTTTACTGTTTTTTTTATAACCGGCATGTTGTACTTAGTCTGTACAAGGTACCTTTATTTGGTAGAAGGTGTATATTAAAATTTATTGCGATGATTTTAAAACGCTTAGAATCCATCTTTTTCGCATCTTCAAAACTCAAAACGTTTCATCGTCGATTTCTTTTTTGTACATTTGCACTTTGGATTCCGTTGCATTATTATCGAAAGATTTAATAAAATAAAGATGGATAGCTTAATCAGGACTCAAAATCGTTAGAACAATGATGAATTTATTTTGAAACATAATATAAACTTATGAGTATCGAACAGAAACTAAGCAATGATATTATCCGAGCAATAAAAACGCTCTACCATACCGATGTGGACGCGTCGAAAATAATGATCCATAAAACAAAAAAAGAGTTTAAAGGGCACTATACACTTGTGACATTTCCATTGCTGAAAATTTCAAGAAAAAATCCCGAACAAACAGCAACCGAAATAGGTGAATATCTTCTTGCCAACGCTTCCGCTGTCGCAGAATTTAATGTTATCAAAGGATTTCTCAATCTTACAATAACGTCGGAAGAGTGGATTGCCCTTTTAGAAGAAATCAATGCCAACCCACATTTTGGATTTACGCCTGTTTCGGATAATGCACCGTTGTTTATGGTAGAATATTCCTCGCCCAACACAAACAAGCCATTGCATTTGGGACACATTCGCAACAACTTGTTGGGACATGCGCTGTGCCGAGTGCTTGCTGCAAACGGGAAACGTGTAATAAAAACCAATATTGTAAACGACAGAGGAATCCATATTTGCAAGTCAATGTTGGCATGGCAGAAATGGGGAAACGGTGAAACACCCGCTTCCACAGGAGCCAAAGGCGATCACCTCATCGGTAAATATTATGTGCTTTTTGACCAAGAATATAAAAAAGAACTTGCCGAATTGCAATCCAATGGATGTACAAAAGAGGAGGCTGAAACAAAATCGTTATTAATGGCAGAAGCGCGCCAATTGTTGCGAAAATGGGAGGCTAACGACAGGGAGACAGTGGCTCTATGGAAAAAAATGAATCAATGGGTTTATGACGGATTTGATGAAACCTACGCGCGTCTTGGCATCGATTTTGATAAAATATATTACGAGTCGAAAACCTATCTTGCCGGAAAAGAGGAGGTCTTGCGAGGACTCAAAGAGGGATTATTTTATCAAAAAGAGGATGGTTCCGTGTGGTGCGATCTGACGCCGGAAGGTCTGGACCACAAAATATTGTTGCGTGCCGATGGCACATCGGTCTATATAACACAGGATATCGGAACGGCTAAATTGCGTTTTGACGACTACCCTATCAACACCATGATTTATGTGGTTGGGAATGAACAAAACTATCATTTTCAGGTGCTTTCCATATTGCTTGATAAACTTGGTTTTGAATTCGGAAAAGGACTTGTCCATTTTTCCTATGGCATGGTGGAATTGCCGGAAGGAAAGATGAAGTCACGCGAAGGAACCGTAGTCGATGCCGATGATTTGATTGACGAAATGATTGACACCGCGCGTCAAACCTCATTAGAACTAGGGAAACTGGATGGGCTCAGCGATGATGAAAAAAACAATATAACACGAATGGTCGGATTAGGCGCTCTCAAATATTTCATTTTAAAGGTTGACCCGAAAAAGAACATGACTTTCAACCCTAAAGAATCCATCGACTTCAACGGCAACACAGGGCCATTCATCCAATACACACATGCTCGTGTACAATCTGTTTTACGAAAAGCTGCTGAGCAGAAAATAGATGTTCCAGAAAAGATTTCCAAACGACCCAATTTATCTGAAAAAGAGAAAGAACTCATTCAATCGATCGCCACCTTCCCGGCTATCATAAAACAGGCAGGAGAAGAATATAACGTTTCGCTAATAGCCAACTATACATACGATTTGGCAAAAGAGTACAACCAGTTTTATCACGATCACCCCATATTGAAAGAAGAAAATGAATCGTCGCGCGGCTTCCGTTTGCTATTATCAAAAAATATCGCGCGAATCATCCAGAAGGGAATGGGGCTCCTTGGCATTGACGTACCACAACGAATGTAACACCATAAATTAAATGACAACATGCTTAAAAAGAAATCATTAATTCCTTTGGCGCTCTTTTCATACGCGGGACTGGCACAAACTGCGCAAGAGCGCCCCAACATCATCTATTTTCTTGTAGATGATATGGGGTGGCAAGACACTTCGCTTCCTTTTTGGAAAGAAAAGACGCCACTCAATGAACGATATCACACGCCCAATATGGAGCGCCTTGCTTCGCAAGGGATGATGTTTACGCAAGCCTACGCATGCAGCGTCAGTTCGCCCACGCGCGTGAGTTTGCTCACCGGCATGAATGCCGCGCGCCATCGCGTGACCAACTGGACATTGCAAAAAAATACGCCCACCGATCGTCATAGCAAAACGCTGGAATTTCCCGAATGGAATGTGAATGGCATTTGCCAAGTGCCCAATATTCCACATACGTACGAAGTAACTTCGTTGCCGCAATTACTCAAAAACAGCGGCTATCACACCATTCATTGCGGCAAAGCGCATTGGGGAGCCATCGACACACCAGGAGAGAATCCACATCATTTTGGTTTTGAAGTGAATATTGCCGGACATGCCGGTGGCGGCATTGCCAGTTACCTTGGTGAAGAGAATTTCGGAAATATTTCGCGCGAAAGCAAAGTATATGGTAAAACCGCTTCATTGCAAGCCATTCCCGGACTTGATGAATATTGGGGACAAGATATTTTCGTAACCGAAGCGCTTACGCGCGAAGCCATCAAAGCACTGGATAAAGCCAAACGACTGGAACAGCCGTTTTTTCTCTATATGTCACACTATGCCATCCATATTCCATTGGATAAGGATATGCGTTTTTATGAAAAATACCGAAGTCGCGGACTTTCTGAAAACGAAGCGGCTTACGCTTCTCTTATAGAAGGCATGGACAAAAGTTTGGGTGATTTGATGGATTGGGTGGAAGCAAATGAATTGAGCGATAACACAATCATCATCTTCATGTCCGACAACGGCGGCCTTTCGTCCGAATCATATTGGCGTGATTTGCCATTGCACACACAAAATGCGCCGCTCAACAGCGGAAAAGGCTCGGCATACGAAGGTGGAATCCGAGAACCGCTAATTGTAAAATGGAATGGGAAAGTGCAACCAAACACGCGTTGCGATGATTATGTGATTATAGAGGACTTCTTCCCGACACTGCTCGACATGGCGCAAGTGAAAGAGCGTGAAACCAAACAGACAATAGATGGCCACAGTTTCATGCCGCTACTGTTGCAACAAGGACAAAATCCGGCGAAAAATCGCAGTCTGTATTGGCATTTTCCCAATTTATGGGGAAATGCCGGCCCCGGCATCGGAACCACAAGCTCGGTAAGAAATGGGGATTGGAAACTTGTCTATTATTACGAAACGGGTAAAAAAGAACTTTTCAATATCACCCAAGATATTGGTGAAACAACCGACTTAGCCCCAAAATATCCGAAATTGGTCAAAGAATTGTCGGAAAATCTGGGAAAATATCTGCGCGATGTTTCGGCACAACGCCCAACTTACAAAGCCACAGGAAAGCCCTGCCCATGGCCAGATGAATGCTGATTGCTTAAAAAAGTTCTAGCATCAAAACATGTATTCAAGAAGGCGAGCAAGCCTTTACATACCAATACCGTAGCAATAGCCTGTCGCCTTCTTGAATTACAATAAAAAAACTTTATTTTTCAAAAAGAGCCTTATTTATCGTACAGTTATGTTTTATTTTTATAATTTTGAACGCTGAATAAGTGTAACCGGCTTTGATTTAACACCTCAAACCCGATAGATTTATTTTTTCCGAATGACGCGACAGAAACTAAAAACATATCTCTTCTTCATGATGTTTTTCATTGTTCAATGCTTGTTTTCACAAAACAACAGATTGAATAATGATACCCTGCGTCAAGAAAAACAGGAACCCAAAATCAACTTTCGCAACGACACTATAAACGAACAACCTGATTCTATCGCGACAAAGAATGAAGTGCTAAATGATCGCGTACTTTACACTTCGAACGATTCCATGGTTTTCACAAAAAGCAACATGGGATATCTCTATGGTGAAGCTGATGTAAAGTATGGGACTATGGGCATCAAAGGTGAAAACATTGAGATGGATCTTAACACCCACGTTATTTCATCATCATATGGTGTGGACTCGTTAGGAAAAGAGTTCGGACACCCCGTCTTTACGGACAAAGGCACCGAGTACCAGATGCGCAAGGTATGGTACAACTTCAAATCAGAGAAAGCATTTATACAAGACGTGATAACCGAACAGGGCGAAGGATACATTGTGGCAAAGAATGCAAAAAAAAATGCAGACAACTCATTTTTCATGAGCAATGCCAAATACACAACATGCGAATTACACGACAATCCCCATTTCTATTTAAATCTGTCAAAAGCTAAAGTACGTCCCGAAAAAGATGTGGTTACCGGTCCGGCTTGGATAGTGATTGCGGATGTTCCACTGTTCCCCTTGGTATTGCCCTTTGCCTTTTTTCCCTTTAACAAAACATATTCGTCCGGAATCATTATGCCATCATACGGAGACGAAATGCAACGAGGATTTTATCTGCACAACGGAGGATACTATTTCGCCATAAACGACTATTTAGACTTGGCGCTTACCGGCGAAATTTATACCAAAGGAACATGGGGGGTCGGAGCCCGCTCAAACTATCGAAAACGTTATAAATATTCCGGCAACTTTAACACCTATTATTTGAAAACACAAACAGGAGATAAAGGTTTGCCTGACTTTTCGGTTTCAAAAGATTTCAGAATCAGCTGGACACATTCGCAAGATCCCAAAGCAAACATGTACCGGACATTGTCGGCAAGTGTCAATTTTTCGACCAGTTCGTATAATCACCGCGACCTAAGCAGGCTCTATTCCAGAGCCGCTTCAAGCAGCACAAAAAGTTCAAGTGTGAACCTCACACAGCGCTTCCCGGATTCGCCATGGAGCCTTTCAGCATCGCTCAATATCAACCAAGTATCTCGAGATTCCACTATTTCCGCAACACTTCCAAACCTATCGGTAACAATGAATCGCATCTATCCTTTCAAGAAAAAAAGAAGAGCAGGAAAGGAAAAGTGGTACGAAAAGATATCGATGAGCTACTCAGGAGAGTTCCGCAACTCCATCACAACAAAGGAAAACCAGTTTCTTAAATCAAACATCATAAAAGATTGGCAAAATGGAATGCGCCACTCAATACCAATTAGTGCAACGTTCTCGCTATTTAACTATATACAAATATCACCATCATTCTCATACAACGAGCGTTGGTACTCAGGCGGAGAAAAAAAGGCATGGAACCCGGTCACACGACAAAATGAGGTGGTAGACACCATCTACGGATTCAAGAGGATATATGATTATAATGCTTCCCTCAGTGCCGAAACAAAGCTTTATGGTATGTACACACCCTCGAAAAAACTTTTCGGCGATAAAGTAAGCGCCATCCGACATGTCTTTTCTCCATCCATTAGTTTATCGTACCATCCCGATTTCAGCAACCCACGTTACAAATTTTTCGAAAGCTATACCTATCGAAACGAAAGAAATGAAGATATCACTTACACCTATTCACCCTATGAACGTATGATGTTTGGGGCAGCACCGAAAGGAAAAAGTGGAAGTGTCGGATTTAGCTTTCAAAACAATGTGGAGATGAAAGTTAAAACGGAGCAAGACTCTACCGGATATCGCGTTATGAGTTTAATCGATAACTTGGGCATCAACTTTGACTACAACATGATGTTAGATTCAATGAGATGGAGCGACATCAATACCTCTTTGCGTCTGAAACTTTCAAAATCGTACACGCTTAATTTAAATGCTACGTGGGACCCTTATATTTATGAATTGGACAAGAATGGAAGTCCACATCCTGTTGACAAACTCCGCATCTTGAATGGTAAAGGATTTGGAAAGCTTCGTCGTACGGGCACATCGTTTTCATATTCCATCAATCAAGATACATTCAAAAAATGGTTTGGCAAAAAGGATGGGAAGCAAGATAATAAAAGTGAAGAAGAAAGACAGGATGAAATAAAAAATCAGTTGCCGGATGATGGAACCATTGGACAAAATCCTTATGAGGAACAACCCAAGAAGAACATGTTTGAAAGCAATGGAGCAGGTATTGGAGAATTTGATGAATATGGATATTTGAATAACCAAATAAACTGGAATGTGCAATTTAACTATTCGATACAATATGGATATGATATGAGCAACTTTGACAAGAAAAAAATGGAGTATAAAGGAAAACTGACACACAACTTTGGTTTGAGTGGCTCCCTACAACCGAGCAAAAACTGGAATTTCACGTTCAATACCGACTATAATTTTGACTTAAAACGTTTCACTAACATCAATTGCACACTCACGCGAAATCTACACTGCTGGAGCATGTCGGCAAGCTTTATTCCGATTGGTCCATACAAATCGTACAATTTTGTCATCCGAGCCAACGCCTCAATGCTTAAAGACTTAAAGTACGAACAAAGAAACTCTCCTTACGATCGAGCCATACAATGGTACTGATAAAATCCAACTAATCAAGCTTCTTCCACAAAGAGTCCATACGCTCTTTCATTTTTGTTTCGGACGCATTAGCTTGCGGTTCCCAAAAGGTGTGGCTCTCTATCTCTTTGGGCACATGGGACTGCTCTACAAAATTATTTTCGTAATTATGGGCATAGCGGTAATTTTTACCATAATCGAGCTGTTTCATAAGCTCTGTGGGGGCGTTACGCAAATGAAGTGGAACGGGCAAGTTCCCGGAATTGGTTACTTCGGCAATTGCCTTATCAATAGCCAAATAGGCAGAGTTGCTTTTGGGTGATGTTGCCAAATAAACCGTTGTTTCGGCTAACACAATACGCCCTTCGGGCCAACCAATTTTCTGAATGGCATCAAAGCAGGCATTTGCTAATAATAGCGCGTTGGGGTTTGCCAAGCCAATATCTTCCGCGGCAGAGATAACCAATCGCCGAGCGATAAATTTAGGATCTTCACCGCCTGCAACCATACGCGCTAACCAATAAATAGCCGCATCCGGATCGCTTCCGCGAATTGATTTAATAAATGCCGAAATGATGTCGTAGTGCATTTCGCCACCTTTGTCGTAAGCTGCCGGATTTTCTTGAAGCCGCTCTACAACCTTTTTGTCTGTAATCAAAACTTTCAGGTTGGGCTCTTCTCCTTCAACAATGAGCTCCAATACATTGAGCAGCTTCCGTGCATCGCCCCCTGAAAAACGAAAAAGCGCATCCGTCTCTTTTACTTCCACGTTACGTTCTTTCAATATAATATCTTCTGTTAGTGCTCGATGCAATAATGTTTCCAATTCCCTTTGTGTCATTGATTGCAGAACATACACCTGACAACGTGATAGCAACGGACGTATTACCTCAAACGAAGGATTTTCTGTTGTGGCACCAATCAGCGTTACGACACCTGTTTCAACAGCATTCAAAAGCGAATCTTGCTGCGATTTGCTGAACCGGTGAATTTCATCTATAAAAAGAATCGGACTCCCACTATCAAAAAATCGATTGCTCTTTGCTTTTTCAATCACTTCGCGCACATCTTTCACTCCTGAATTGATGGCACTCAGCTGATAAAAAGGTGTCTGTAAAGTGCTCGCTATAATATTTGCCAATGTGGTTTTCCCCACTCCGGGCGGTCCCCATAATATAATAGATGGTATCCGCCCCGCATCAATCATTCGACGCAGGACGGCACCTTTGCCAACCAAATGTGTTTGCCCGACATATTCATCCAACGTCCTGGGACGCAGTCGCTCTGCTAATGGCGCGCTCATTGTTCTTTTTTATTTAATAACGTACAAATTGAAGAACAAACTTACGGAAAAAAACTTACAATCTGAATTGATTTATATAAAAAACAATATCAATAAGAGACAATATCCTACTAATTAACCAAATACAAAACACATAACAGTCCTCATATTAGTTTAAGCATCCTTCTTTTCCTGATAAATACAACTAAAAAATTAATCGATAAAATATGGTATAGATAAATAGTTTTACTATTTTTGTAAAAGTCTAATTTTAAACGGAGGAACAGCGTAAAGAACAGGCGTAGAATTAAGCAAAAACACAAAAAGAGTAACATTTTTTTTTATTCCCTGACAAAATTTTAAAACGCAACATAAGAGCAATAACCTAATAAACAATTACACTATGACGAATAAACGAATTTCAGCAGCGGAAGCCGCTTCAAAAGTGAAAGATGGCATGACTGTGATGATTGGAGGTTTTCTGAGCAACGGAAGCCCCGAAAAAATAATTGACGAACTGGTAAAATCAGGCGTGAAAAACCTAACCCTTATTTCCAACGATACATCTTTTCCCGATAGAGGATGTGGAAAGTTGATTGTAAACAAACAAGTGAAAAAGCTTATCGTGTCACACATTGGAACCAATCCTCACACCGGACAGCAGATGAACAGCGGCGAACTGGAGGTAGAATTTAGTCCGCAAGGCAGCCTTGCCGAACGCATTCGCTGCGGAGGTTCAGGACTGGGCGGCGCGCTTACGCCGGTAGGCATTGGCACTGTGATAGAAGAAGGAAAAGAGGTGTACACCATTGATGGCAAACAGTTTCTTTTAGAAAAACCGCTAAAAGCGGATGTGGCTCTCATAGGCGCAAACCTTGGCGACGAGTGGGGAAATCTCATTTACAAAGGGACATCGCAGAACTTTAATCCGCTGATGGCGATGGCGGCCGAAACGGTAATCGCCGAGATTCATGATGTTCAACCGGAAGGTAGTTTGGCACCGGAAAGCATTCATACACCATATATTTTTGTAGATTACATTGTTTCATAAATATTTTAAATGAATACTCAATATTTTGCCTAAAAAATATTATCTTTGTGTAATAGAAATACTATAGCACTATGAACCTATTAAATTTTGTGTCACAATTTCCGGACGAGGAGAGTTGCAAATCCAAG
>JAEZZZ010000073.1 GCA_023418255.1 Bacteroidota bacterium | reverse complement strand
TTATTAGGTTTTGATCAGCTATAAAGATGCTGATAATCAGCTGCTTAATCATCTTTTTTATGTTAAACTATGTTATGTAAATCATTGAATTTTAATTGGTTAATTGAATATTTACCGAAGTATTACTATAAAAAAATGCATACATACCGAAATAAATCGATAAGATGCATTTATATTTATGAATCGTATAAATTATTCTATACGATAAAATGGTTCTGAATTGAGTTTGTTACTTTTTACCAAACATACCCATCACATCGTCAATAACGCTGCCGTCACCGTCTTTGTCGAGCATTCCGGTGACCATTCCCATGATGCCGCCGCTTTTCTGTCCGCCACCGAGCAGTCCACCGAGCAAACCACCTAATCCGCCTGCGGATACATTATTTTGACGTTTTTGTTTACCGAGAAAACCCATGACAATTGGAGCCAACATTGCCAGCATCGGACCTATTTTGCTCATACTGATTCCGGTTTTTTGAGCCAATCCTTGTTCCACTTTTGGTTTGTTGTTTCCAAACACGTGTCTCAAAATTCCCTGTCCGTCTTGTTCCAATGTTTCCGGTTGTCCTTGCAAGAGTCCCGAAAGATTATCCAGCAGCGAGCCGTCGTGTTTCGATTCTAACGCTTTATCAAGGCTTTCGGCACCTTCTGGCGATTGCGCGTTCTTTGTTAATCCAGCCAAAATTGCCGGAATACCCGCGCTGATACCTTTTGCTGCTTCATCTTCGTTCAATCCCAGTTTTTGTGATATGTTTTTAACGAGTGTTTGTTGCGTGTTGCTGTCTAATAAATTTGAAATATCTATCTTCTTTTTGTTTATAAATTTTAATGCTTAAAGGTACGTTATTTTTCGCAAAGCACAATATATTATCGGATAAAATACGTCTATTGGGGAAAAATGTGCCAGTTTCACAAATGATGATGTCGAGTTGCAATCAAAAATCTTTTTTGCGAGTTTTCTTTGCAAATCGATTTATATCCAACTTGAAAAAATAGACAGCGGAACGATGAATGTAAAATAAGCTTTTTGTATGTCGATGTGGTTATTAAATAAAAAACATGTAAATTTGTACAGAAAAATATAGAACGAATATCGATGAAACAATATATCGAATTGTTACAGCGTGTGTTGGACGAAGGCACGCGCAAGGAAGACCGTACCGGCACAGGCACAATAAGCATTTTTGGGCATCAGAGCCGTTATCGAATGAGCGATGGGTTTCCGATGTTGACCACCAAAAAATTGCACTTGAAGTCTATTATTCACGAACTGTTGTGGTTTTTGAAAGGTGACACCAATGTGAAGTATCTCAACGAAAACGGCGTGAGAATATGGAACGAATGGGCGGATGAAAATGGCGACTTGGGGCACATCTATGGTTATCAATGGCGCCATTGGAACGATTATCAAGGAGGATATATCGACCAGATTGCCGATGCTGTGGATGCCATTAAAAACAATCCCGACAGCCGACGTATTATTGTCAGTTCGTGGAATGTGGCTGATTTGCCCCATATGAATTTGCCGCCGTGTCACGCCTTCTTTCAGTTTTATGTATCGGATGGAAAGCTCAGTTTGCAGCTTTATCAGCGTAGTGCCGATATCTTCTTGGGCGTACCGTTCAACATCGCGTCGTATGCTTTGCTGCTGAAAATGATGGCACAAGTTACCGGGTTGCAGGAAGGCGATTTTGTGCACACGTTGGGCGACGCGCATATTTATTTGAACCACTTGGAGCAGGTAAAGTTGCAACTTTCGCGTGAGTCGCGACCGCTTCCCACAATGAAATTGAATCACGAAGTGGACGATATTTTTAAATTTAACTATGAAGATTTCGAACTATTGGATTACAATCCACATCCGCATATTAAAGGTGATGTAGCGGTATAAAATTGCGAAAAATACATTATGAATCCCGTACTGATTGTATTGCCAATTCTTTTTATTTTGATGGTTGCGCTTGGATTGGAGTTTACGACAAAAGACTTTTTGCAACTTGCAAAACATCCCAAAGCTGTGTGGATTGGGCTGGTGGCTCAAATTGTAATTTTGCCGCTAATAGCCGTTTCGCTGGGATTGCTTTTTAATCTCACTCCCTATTTTTTTATCGGCCTGGTGCTGATTGGCTGTTCTCCCGGTGGCAGCTCGTCCAATATCTTTTCGCTGATAGCGAAAGGTGATATTTCCCTCTCAGTAACGCTTACGGCGTTGAGTAGTGTGATAACTATTTTCACCATTCCTCCGATTATGATGCTTACGATGCAGTTGGCGGGCATGGAGGCGATGCAGCAAATTCATTTGCCGGTAGGCAAACTTTTTGTGCAAAATATTGTCTTGATGCTATTTCCTATTGTGTTGGGAATGGGATTGCGTAAATTTTGGCCCGCAGCTGCCGCGGCGCTCAAAAAGGTGCTGAGAAAAATGGCGTTTCCGGCATTGTTGTTGCTTGCCGGAGTGTTTTTTATCGCGCATCGAGAAGCGATTATCGCCAACTTCCCTTCGCTGACACTCATTATTTCCATTATGATTTTGGCGGCCATGGGCGTCGGTGCATTGTTGGCGAAAGCATCCAAATTGCCGGCACGACAAAAGCGCACCATCGTTATTGAAGTGGGAATGCAAAACGCGGCGCAAGCTATTGCCATCGCGTGCAGTCCGTTCGCGTTTAATAACAATGTAATTGGTATTCCCGCCATTATCTACGCGCTCATGATGAACGTGGTCTTGCTGACATACATCGGAAAATACATGTTTAAAAAGAGAAGCGTGGCAGCGGTGGAGGTACAAGAGGTTGAATAATGAAGAGAAATACTCATTTCATTATCAAAAAAAGGTTGGTGTGAGGTGTTGAAGTAATAGGATAGAAACTGAAACTATCGCAAGGCGATAAGTAAAAGACTTCACAGGATACGTGGGGCATCCGTTCGCCGAAAGGCACACGTTAAAAAAAGAGAAGTTGTTTGATACGCGATAGCGTCGAGTTTTTTCTCTTTTAGTGACTGAGGCACTTGGCGGGTCACGAAAGCCTGTGCAGTCTTTGCTTGTCCCGATTATCGGGGATTTTTTCTTTGGTTCGTTTCTTTTGTATCAAGACAAAAGAAGTGAATAATTGATTACCAATAACTGGAAGTTTTATATATTTTATCGTTTAGTAAATAATTATGAATAAAAAAAAACATATCGCCATAGTCGTCGTTACAGACGAGCAAAACGCCATCGGGAAAAATGGCGACCTGCTCTGTCATCTTCCCAACGACTTGAAACATTTTAAACGCATTACGGAACATCACACCATCGTGATGGGACGACGCACATTTGAATCGTTGCCGAAAGGCGCGTTGCCAAACCGCGTCAATGTCGTGCTGACGCGCGATAAAAATCTGCGACTTCCCGGTGCTGTCATTTGTCATTCGTTGGACGAAGTGTGGCGACAATGTGTCGATGAAGAAACTGTGTTTTTCGTTGGCGGCGGACAGATTTACAAAATGATTATTGACCAAACCGATAGCCTTTATCTAACCCGCGTACACCACACTTTTGATGATGCCGACACGTTTTTTCCCGACATCGATTTCGATGCATGGACATTGACCGAAAAAGAGGCACATCGAGCCGACGAAAAACATCCGTATGACTATACATTTTTGACCTACATGAGAAAAGAGAGATAATAATGAGAATGAATGCGTGGCAGAAATTTTTGGAGGGTGACGAATCTTCTTTTGCAAAGCTCTACGGAGAGTTTTTCCACAAACTTTTTGCTTACGGATTAAAACTTGGTTATGATGCCGAGGAGTGCAAGGATGCCATTCAGGATGTGTTTTTCACCGTTTATCTCTCTAAAAATAAACTTTCCCATGTGCTAAATATTGAGTTTTATTTGCTGCGGGCATTGAAAAACCGTTTGTTTGATTTGTCCGGTCAAGAAAAAATCACGGAACTCAACCATGAGCATTTCGAACTGACACATGAGGAAAACGTGGTTGACAAAATAATCACAAATGAAAAGAATGAATTATTAAAACAAGAAGTGAAACGTCGAATGAATAATTTGACCATCAAACAACGAAAAGTACTCTATTACTATTACGACCTTAATCTTAATCACAATGAAATTGCTACGTTGTTGGATATCACACCCGATGCTGTCGGCAAGCTACGTCGTCGCGCATTGAAAGAGTTAAAAGAAAAACTGAAAGCATTCCGAAATCGCGTCATTTCCCTATTTATTTAACCGAAAATAGTTAAATGATCTAAAAAATGTCTTTTTCACGTATTCTTCAAGTCTTGTTTATAAACAGGCGATAATAGTTTTCTCGTTGCCGAGAAATTCAAAAGTATATTTGATGACACAAAAAGACTTTTTATCTGACGACCTTTTTATCTATTGGCGGCTAAATCCGTCACAAGAATTGGACGCGTATTGGAATCGTTTCATCAACGAAAACAGTCATTTAAAAGCCGAATTTGACAGTGCTATCGGCGCGTTTGACGCGGTGCATTATAAAAAACATATGTATCTTTACGAGGAGGCTGAAGTGAAGAAGAAGCTGCAAGCAAAAATACAACAATATAGAAAGCGAAAAACATTCCGAATTGTCTATGTTTCATCCGCGGTTGCAGTGTGTGTGTTGGTATTGATATCGCTGTTTTTTATTAAAAATAACACAACATCCCCAAAAACGTTACAAGCCTCCATTGGCGATGTAATGAGCCAAGATGAGATTGTGTTGCTTACGGGAGAAGATGTGGTAACTATTCATAATAATGCCAACGTGGACTTATCCCATGCGCCCAACAGTGCCATTATCCAACAAAACACTACGCAAAAGAATGTGAAGCTTACCGAAAACCAATTAAATAAACTAATTGTGCCATTCGGAAAACGCACAGAGTTAACATTATCCGATGGTTCAAAAGTATATTTAAATTCCGGAACGGAAATGCAATTTCCGAGTACTTTCGCACAAAACAAACGTGAAATAACCGTTAAGGGTGAAATATTTATTGAAGTTACTAAACAAACTGCACCCTTTATTATTCACACACCCAAATCGCAAATCAATGTATATGGCACATCGTTCAATGTATCCGCTTACGCGGAGGACGATACCGAGTCGGTCGCATTGGTTTCCGGATCGGTAAAAGTGGCAAGCAATAACCAAACGCTGACGCTCAAACCTAATCAGTTGGCACAAATTAAAGACGGTACAATCCAAAGCAAGACAATTGATGTATCGGAGTATATCAGTTGGAAAAATGGGTATATACAGCTTAACAAAACGCCTCTGAATGACGTGCTTAAAAAAATTGGACGCTACTATAACGTTAAATTTATCTATTCATCCGATTTAAATTTGCGTGTGAAAACATGCACCGGGAAGTTATTTTTGGCTGAAGACATCAATGATGTATTGACCTCTTTTTCTAAAATGACATCATTGGAATATCAAAAACGCGAGAACAATACAATTCATATTATAAACCAGTAATTTAATAACTTTTCAAAACAAACAATATGCTTATGAAGATATAACAGTATTTTAAAAACTAATTTTGGGTCTGCTGAATAATATATATAAGTAGTAAAAATCAGCAAATTAGTTGTTTTAAAATTTGCACAACTGCAAGAAATTGAGTATTTTTACTTCATAATCCTTGCATTTTATGATACGATACAAG
>JAEZZZ010000031.1 GCA_023418255.1 Bacteroidota bacterium | reverse complement strand
AAGTCTCGTTGTCCTTTTTCGGGTAATTTTCCTATCATAATTTGCAAGATTTTACTCTGTAAAGATACGAAAAACGGCAAATATATACAAGGAAAAGAGGAGTTATTTTTCTGATAATCAGAGGAGGTAGGTGCTTTTTAAGGAGAGACTCAATAAAAGAGAATTTGTTGTGTACAGAATACCCTCCTCATCAAGAGCTTATCCCAAAGCATTGCATGAAAAAGTAACGCTGTATGAAAAAATGTTTAGGGAAAGAGCGATTCTCTAAACATTCTCAAAACAAATCTATTTTAGAGCTCCAAACGATGAGGTTTTATTGATATGGATATGCTCAATTTCTCTTTCCTGAAAAGCTCCTCATCACGGCTTTTACAGAACCAATTTTTAATGCTGTTTCAATAACTATCGGAACGCGATTGTTATCGTTAGTGAGAGAGGCTCTAATAGCTTCCTGTGGGTTTTTAAACGCTTTGTCAAGAATTGTCATCGATAGATTTATCACATCATATCTGTTTCCGTCGTTAGCTTTCATGCTAGATGTTCCCTCATAATTAATGGACATATTTACAATCTGTTTTCCCGAAAGAAAGTGGACATACTGTTTATCCCCTTTTTTCATTTTTGAGAAGTCCAAATTGCGCACATAAAGCAAGATTGAGAGATAATCATAAGCACAGTTCTCAATCGTTAGCGTCTGGTCAAAATCGGGCTCTCCGTTCCATGTACGAATAGCTCTAACTTTTAAACTGCTACCATCATAGGTGTAAATTTGTTTTTCCGTAGAATAATCTTTTCCTTCAAACGCTTCTTTGGTAAAAAGCAACGGACGTAAATTCATATCAACATACGACGTTAAGGTGTCGTTGACAGTGTAGAGGTTCCCCGCCAATCCTCCGGAATTTACTTGCATATAAGTTTTGTATGCCGATTTTCCTTTGTGATTGGCATCCGTGATGGTTAAAAAGCCTTTTCCTGCCTTAATATATAAAAATCCATAGTTGAAGTAAACATCATATTCTATCTTTTCACCACTGACAAAAGCACTGTTTTTCAATTCACACTGTCCAAATATTTTGTATTGTGGTAAAAAACAACACAGTGAAAAAATCAACAATCCTATTTTTTTTTTCTTATTCATAATCATTTGTTTAAAATTAGTTGTTATGCACAATTAACTATCGTTGCATAAAATTTCCCTGTCGCGAGCCTCTGGCACCCAATCCACCGGGCATGGGCGCTGCTATTCCCGAACCTCGAGATTGTTGTTGACGTTGGCGTTCTCGCTCTAAATTGGGGTTTCGGCGCTTTTTCTCTTCCGGTTTGTTTTTTGTTATTTCTAACGGTTTTTGTTTATAAATCGGACGTTCTGTTACATCCCAAGCCTGTTCATAATCGGTAAATGCTCTCACTTCGTGAACATAAGGATAATAATAGACCATTTCAGGCGCTCGCTTGGTTTTATAGTCTCCTGTTGTCCAAATACCATCTTCATTTTCGTCTATAAACAATCGGGCATAGACTTTACCAGGTGCTAAATCCATGAAAAGTGCCTCGTTATTTTTGACCCGCACTTTACGGAAAGGTTTATCGGAACTGTTCAAAAGCTCAACATACACATGTTTCCCTTGTGGCAATCCGGATAAAATAAATTTCAAATTACCGTATTGATCTAACTTTTTTACCTGAAACTCATTTTCTATCTTTTTGTTTATAAAGCCGTAGCGACTAACAAATGCCGCCGAATCAATCGATAACCTATAATTACCTCCCGGTTCCCATCGCCTACGTAGCGTGAATTTTCGACTGTTGAGAGAGTCCTTAACCAATGTGAACTTTATATCATGATATAATGAGTCTTTTAGCTGCTGAAGCCTTATTGAGGCGGTATCAAAAAGTGCGAGGGGTTGTTCAAACTCAATGTGTATCGGTTGATATATTTCCAACGTTTGACCAATATTGGTTTCGATATTCATAAAATGAATTTGCATACTATCCGTCTTGTTCCCTCTATCGTCTTTTGTTTTTTTCTTGTACTCTTTTTTGTTTTTCCAGTTAAAGTTCAGCGTATCTGTCACCCATTGATGCTTATTTAGTGTGTCGGTGCGTATATAATCTATTTTCAGCTGAATCGAATCCTGCTTATATATTAGAGAGTCGGTAATCCACAGGGTTAATGTGTCGTTCTTTTCCGATATTTCATCCACATACCAATCATCATGACTCGATGTTGGTTTAATAAGTGAAAATGAGGGTTTCTGTGTGGGCGCAGCAAAATAAACGACTAATTTGTGCGGTAGAGGACGTTCTGATTTTTGTAAATACTGCCGATGAAAATCGGCAACAAAAGAGCGCAACACAATGTCGTCAGGCATGAAACGAGTGTAATGGACAGTTTTAATTGTATCAATTACCGTACTGTCCATAGGGTTATAAATTGTATCTTGACGCACGGCAGGTTCAAAGGTGGGAATGAATATAGAGTCAATAAAGGCAATATCTTCTTGAGGATTATCATATTTAAAGTCTCTATTCTTATCGTTCAAAGCATAAACCTTATATTTGCCTTGGGCAACACCTTTTACAGAAAAACGCCCACGTGAATCGGTACGCCCAATTCGCCGGAAAGGTTGATTTGTAAATACCGTGTCGGTCAGGTCGGAATGCAATCCGACATAAATACCCGGCATCGGCTCTAAATTTTCAGCTGCCAATACTCTCCCTGAAATCATCAAGGTGTCAATTTGTTTACCGGTGGAAAAAGACAATGAGAAGCCTTCAAGCGGATTGCCTTCGTTGTTATCGACAATGGCATCCGTAAAGTCGATAGTATAAGTGATGTCGTCAATCAAGTCATCTTGTAACTCAACAATGGCTTTTTTTCCAATCGATTTTATTATAGGCATATTTTGCTGTGGTGGCGTTATAATTACCTTTTCGCTTGGCTTTTCGATTTTGATGCTTTCATCAAACTCAATTACAATTTTCCGTTTCTTTACCTCCAACGTATTGAAATCGGGCGTGGCTTTCACCACTTTTGGAGGGTCAATGTCGTAAGCCCCACCAGTTGGCAATGCCATATTCGCGCACGAATAGATAGCCGCCGCTATCAATATCAGAGAAAATATGAAGAATATGTTTGAACCGATGTGTTGCTTTTTCATCTTACACTTCTGTTAATAAAATTAGCACAAAAGTACAATCTTTTGAAGAGTTTTGTAAATATGAAGAGAGAAAAATAGTGAAAACAAACCATTTTATCCTAAAATGCAATGATTATTTCAGTATCAATCATGATTTTAATACGTTCAACTAAAACCGTTTCTATGTAGGGTCAATCATTAATAATAAAAAAAGAAAAATTTTATATTCACTACTTTATCTGATCAAATCCTTTACCATACACTCCCACGACATTGCTTTGGGATATTAACGCATTCTCATCAATCTGTTTTACAATGCGGAAAATAGAGGTCGATTCTGTTTTGCGCGCTAGCACAATCAGGAGTTTTTGAGGTGTTTTTGTGTACCATCCTGTTCCTTCAATAACGGTACAGCCACGATAAACTTCGGAATTGATATGCGATGCAATTTCGTTGTATTTGGTTGAAAAAATAATAAACTGCACCGATTGTCGTGTGCCGTTAAGAATCAAATCAGCGGTATAATACATCACCCCCACAACAATGAGTCCATAAATTATTTTCTCCAAGCTATGAAATAGAAAGAAAGAACTGCCGACGATAAAAACATCAATATAAAACAATCCGCGTCCCATACTGATATAGCGATATTTGGTGATAATGGAACCAATGATGTCTGTTCCTCCGGTACTGGCATTGGTCGAATAGACTAGCCCTAAGCCTGCACCGCAACAAACGGCACCAATAATGCTGGCAATCAAGGGGTCGGTTCCCACAATAGACTCTTTAATTACTTGTTCGGCAATTCCCATCATCACGGTTATTCCAACAACGCCGTAGAGTGATTTCATAACATAATCCTTGCCCAATATAAACCAAGCAAACACAACCAGAATGCCATTGACAACAAAAAATGTGACCGCTACAGGGATGTTAAACGCATAGCGAATCAACAGTCCCACGCCTCCTAATCCTCCGGTAACAATTTCATTTGGAATAATGAACCCGGTAAATCCCACAGTGTAAAGGACCAAGCCTAAGGTGATGTTTAGGTAGTCTTTCCAAAAGAACGATTTAAGATATTGTATGTTTTTAGCCATTTTATTTTATTTTTTGCGAGTTTATACGCTAAATGAAAAATCTCGCGCCTTGAGATTACAGCCCTTAGAAAACACTATTAAAGAACAACATTAACAATTTTATTAGGCACAACGATGATTTTTTTCGGCACTTTTCCATCAATCCATTTTTGCGAATTAGGGTGTTCGAGCACGGTTTTCTCTATCTCTTCGCGTGTCGCATCAGAGGCAAACTCAATCACAAAACGCGATTTCCCGTTAAACGAGATGGCATACGGGAAGGAGTCTTCCTTTAAATACTCCTCATTTGCCTCCACCCATTGTGCATTGCAAATACTCCCCTCGCAGCCAATATTGTGCCACAGTTCCTCGGTAATATGTGGCGCAAAAGGTGAAAGGCATATAAGCAAATCGCGCAAAATAAATTTGTTGTTGCATTTCAACTGCGTAAGTTCATTCACGCAAATCATAAATGCGGAAACGGATGTATTGAAAGAGAACGTTTCAATGTCGCCACTTACTTTCTTGATGAGCTTATGTAATGTTTTTAACTCCTTTTTGGATGGGGCTTTATCTGAAAGCTGAAGTTCGCCATTTTGATAGAACAGATTCCAAAGTTTTCGAAGGAAGCGATGTACTCCGTCAATGCCGTTCGTATCCCATGGTTTTGAAAGCTCTAACGGGCCAAGAAACATTTCATAGATGCGCAAGGTATCGGCTCCGTACTTTTCGATAATATCATCGGGATTAACCACGTTAAACATCGACTTCGACATTTTTTCGATGGCGTGTCCACACACATATTTTCCATCTTCGAGAATAAATTCCGCTGTTTTAAATTCTGGCAACCATTCCCTGAAAGCTTCCAGGTCAAGGGTATCATTGTGAACAATATTAACATCTACATGAATCGGGGTGGTTTCGTATGCATCTTTTAAGTTAAGAGAGACAAATGTGTTTTCGTTTTTTATGCGATACACAAAATTGCTTCGCCCTTGAATCATCCCCTGATTAACCAGCTTCTTGAAAGGCTCTTCTTCGCAAGAAATGCCTATATCGAATAAAAATTTATTCCAAAATCGGCTGTAAATAAGATGTCCGGTTGCGTGCTCCGTACCTCCGATATACAAATCCACATTACGCCAATATTGATTGTTCTTTTTCGACACCAATGCTTCTTTATTTTGTGGGTCCATATAACGCAAATAGTATGCTGAAGAACCGGCAAAACCCGGCATGGTGGACAACTCGATCGGATAGCCCTCTTCTGTTTCCCAATTTGTGGCGCGCCCAAGTGGTGGTTCTCCTGTTTCGGTAGGCAAAAATTTATCGATATCGGGAAGTTCCAATGGCAACTTTTCTTCGTCCATGGTGTAAGGCACTCCTTCCTTGTAATATATTGGGAAGGGTTCTCCCCAATAGCGTTGGCGCGAAAAGATGGCGTCGCGCAGCCGATAATTTGTTTTTCTAAATCCGAGTTTCTTTTCTTCAATTCGATTGATGGCCACCGTGATCGCCTCCTTTACACTTAAACCATTTAGAAAATCGGAGTTTATCATTACACCTTCTTTCGCGTCGAAACTTTGTTCAGAGATGTCGCATCCTTCTACAAGAGGAATTATAGGTAAATCGAAATAGCGTGCAAAAGCATAGTCGCGACTATCGTGTGCAGGAACTGCCATGATGGCTCCCGTTCCATATCCTGAAAGAACATAGTCGGAAATCCAAACAGGAATTTTCTCCTCCGTAAAGGGATGGATGGCATAGGCTCCCGAAAAAACACCACTTACCGATTTGTCGGCTATTCGTTCACGTTCGGTGCGTTTTTTACTGTTTTGTATATATTGCTCCACCTTGCTGCGACGTTCCGGCGCGACGATTGACGAAATCAGCTCGTTTTCGGGCGCAAGCACCATAAAGGTTACGCCAAAGATGGTGTCGGGACGTGTGGTAAACACATCAATTGATATGCCGGCAGTGGTTTTAAATGTTAATTCAGCTCCTGTGGAACGACCAATCCAATTGCGCTGCATCTCTTTAAGAGAGTCAGTCCAATTCACTTCATCCAATCCGGTTAACAGTCGTTCGGCAAATGCCGAAACACGCAAGCACCATTGGCGCATCTTCTTTTGCTCCACAGGATAGCCACCACGAATTGACAATCCTTCGCTCACTTCATCATTTGCCAACACGGTGCCCAATTTAGGACACCAATTCACCATGGTGTTGCCAAGGTATGCAATACGATAGTTCATCAACGTTTCTTGCTTTTCTTTTTCCGATTTGACGCGCCATTCATCAGGCGAAAAATCGAGCATTTCACTGCAAGCGATATCCAATTCTTTTGTTCCATATCTCTCAAACAGCTCAACTAATTCTGAAATTGGACGAGCCTGCTGCTTCTTGTTGCAGTAATAGGCATGAAACATTTTGATAAACGTCCACTGCGTCCATTTGTAATAATCGGGGTCGCATGTGCGTATTTCACGGCTCCAGTCATATGAAAATCCGATTTTATCCAACTGCTCGCGGTAGCGTTTTATGTTGTTTTTTGTTGTAATGGCGGGGTGCTGTCCAGTTTGAATGGCGTATTGCTCTGCAGGCAAGCCATAAGCGTCGTATCCCATCGGATGCAGTACGTTGAAACCATTTAGCCGTTTATATCGCGAAAAAATATCGGATGCAATATATCCGAGTGGATGTCCCACATGCAATCCTGCTCCCGATGGATATGGAAACATATCCAACACATAGTATTTGGGTTTTGTATCATCTTCGCTAACCTTGTACACCTGATTGTCAACCCAATATTTCTGCCAACGCTTTTCTATTTCCCCGAAATTATATTCCATATTCAATCTTTCATTTTTTATAAAAAACAATACAAAGATAGTGACTTGAACTCATCTATACAAGTTTGACGAAAACTCACTTATCGATGTCGTTATATTGCTGTTGTATTGATGAATGTTCGTTGTTTGTATTCGTTTTATTCCTACTGTTTTTTTGCACTGCGAAAGTACAATTTTTTTCTTATATCAAGATGAGTTTGCATATATGAATTTGTTTAAAATGTGATATATTTACCTATTACACCCTTTTTATCGTATCTTGCATTAAAATTATATAAAAAGTTCATCATGTCGCATTTTTTTTCTAAGTTTGTGCGGCTGTATCACGATTTTCAACACATAATTAGGATAATGGATATGAATAAACTTTTTATTGCGGGTTTCGGGCTTGCTGCCATATCGTCGTTACAGGCGCAGGAAAAGCCGAATGTGGTATTTATTATTGCCGACGACCTCGGCTATGGTGACTTAAGTTGCTTTGGTCAAGAAAAGTTTGAAACTCCAAACATTGACCGTTTGGCACTTAATGGCATGCGTTGCACGCATACGTATTCCGGCACTACAGTGAGTGCTCCATCACGAGCCAGTTTGATGACCGGTATGCACACAGGACGCACCCCCATTCGTGGGAACTTGGAGTTGAAACCCGAAGGACAATTTCCCCTTCCCGAAAACAGTTTCACAATGTTTCACCTATTTAAAAATGCAGGATACACCACGGGTGCTTTTGGTAAATGGGGCTTGGGCCAACCCGGTTCTACGGGCGATCCGGCAAAGCAAGGTGTAGATGAGTTTTTTGGATATAATTGCCAACTGTTGGCGCACAATTACTATCCCGACCACTTATGGCACAACGACAAAAGAATTGATTTTCCCGAAAACTACAATGGGCAATTTGGCACCTATTCGCAAGATTTAATCCAAGAACATACCATCAATTTTATTCGTGCAAATAAGGACAAACCTTTTTTCCTTTTTGTCCCTACTGTAATTCCCCATGCCGAGCTGGTGGTGCCAAACGATTCTATCATCGAAAAATATCGCGGCAAATATGCCGAAAAGCCATTTAAAGGAATAGACGCCGGTCCTGCTTTTCGTAAAGGCGGCTATATGTCGCAGGAATTTCCAAATGCCACCTATGCAGCTATGGTAGCGCGCCTGGATATGTATGTGGGACAAATAGTGGACGAGTTAAAAAAACAAGGCATTTACGACAATACGCTTATTATTTTCACCAGCGACAATGGGCCACATCGTGAGGGAGGAAACGATCCCGACTTTTTCAACAGCAACGGAATATATCGTGGCTACAAAAGGGATTTATACGAAGGTGGTATTCGCGTTCCGACTATTGTGTCGTGGAAAAATCATGTAGCCTCAGGCACACAAAGTAACTTCACTTTTGCTTTTTGGGATTATATGCCCACATTTGCAGAACTGATTGGGCAAGAGATACCTAAGAACATTGACGGCATCAGTGTGCTACCAACGTTTTTGGGTAAAAGTGGACAGAAAAAACACGACTTCTTCTATTTTGAGTTTCAAGAATTGGGCGGCAGGCAAGCCGTTGTGGAAGGCAATTGGAAACTATTGCATCTCAACATTCGCTCCAATCCATATTATGAGCTATACAACATTGCATCTGATCCTTCCGAAAGGCACAATGTGATTTCGCTGTATCCCGAAAAGGCAGAACAAATGAAAAAAATCATGCAATGTGCTCGTGAAGAAGATCCCAACTGGCCGCTGTTTAAAAACTAATGCAGCTCTAATCCAAACTCGTCGGACAACTTTTGCAACGACGAGTTTTTACTTACCATTTCATCGAATATTTCGCGCGAAGTCATCGCCTTTTTTATGGCGTTGCTTTCCGCGATTTTTATTTCCATGGTAATATCATCATTTTTGAGATTTTCTCGCAAAAAGGACAGAATAGACAAGCTGTTATCAAGCAAATATTGTTGATTTAACTCGGTGTTCACCTCCACCTCAAACAGTTTATCGTTTATTAACTTGGGAAGATAGAGACGCATGGTATTTTGCAAAAGCTTCTCTTCTTTCAGCTGACTCAAATATTTCTTCCAAGCGTTCACGAGCTGCTCTTGCGTAAAAGGATTGTTGCCGTTTTGCTTTTCTTGCAACGGCTCTTTTGTAGTGGTCTTTTTATTTAACGTTGTCATCCCGGAAATCGACACGCCCAATCCCGCCAATGCAGGATTCTCTTTTTTGTCAATCGCTTTTGGGTCAGATGGTTTTGGCTTTTCTTCCACCGGTGGCTTTACATTTTCTGTCGAGTGAGTTTCAGAAGGTGTTGTTGGCGCCAATGTTACTGTCGGCACCTCTTTCATTGATTCTGTGGGAGAAGAAGGAGCATGCTCTTCTTCCTCTTCCCCTCTCTCTCTTTTCTCTTTATTGACAGTGATGGAGGCTATTGGCGTTTTCTTTTCCTTTGTTGCTACTGCAGCACTATCGGGCGCATTGTCGTCTGACAACTGACATAGACGTATAAGCGTCAGCTCTAACGACAAACGTTTGTTTTTGCTAAGTCGATAATTGACATCACATTCATTCGTAATTTCCATTGCCCTGTACAGGAATGCTTGGCTGCACCGCTTAGCTGTCTTTACATATTGTTGCTTAATACTTGCTCCTACTTGAAACAGTTGTGCCGTAATGGCATCTTTGCTTACAAGCAAATTACGAAAATGGGTGATGATGCCGTTTATGATATATTGCCCCTCGAATCCTTTGTTGAGAATTTCATTCAAAATGAGCAAGCTGTCCACAACATTGCCTTGAAGAAACGCATCGGTGAGTTTAAAGTAATATTCATAATCCAACACATTCAGGCTATCGATAGTCGCTTTGTAACTAACGGAACCATTTGTGTAACTTACAATTTGGTCAAAAATAGACAACGCGTCGCGCATTCCGCCATCGGCTTTCTGAGCAATTACATTCAATGCTTCTGCCTCTACCTCAATACCTTCCTCTTTGGCAACATATTGCAAATGGTGTACGATATCTGAGATACGAATACGATTGAAATCGTATACTTGACAACGCGACAAAATAGTGGGAATAATTTTATGTTTTTCCGTTGTTGCCAAAATGAAAATGGCATGCGATGGTGGCTCCTCCAATGTCTTTAAAAATGAATTGAATGCCGCCGTAGAAAGCATATGTACCTCATCGACAATATATACCTTGTACTTACCAATCTGTGGGGGAATGCGTACTTGATCGATTAATGAACGGATATCTTCCACCGAATTGTTGGAAGCCGCGTCCAACTCATGAATGTTGTATGAGCGTTGTTCATTAAATGCGATGCACGATTCGCATGCGTTGCATGCCTCATGTTCTTCAGTAAGATTCAGGCAGTTAATCGTTTTTGCAAAGATGCGGGCACAGGTCGTTTTTCCTACGCCACGTGGTCCGCTGAACAGGTATGCATGCGCCAACTTATTGCCTGTAATGGCGTTTTTGAGTGTGGTTGTCAGTGCCTGCTGTCCCACAACCGAGCGAAATGTTGAGGGTCTATATTTTCTGGCCGAAACAATATAATGATCCATTTTTATCCCTTTTTATATCTAAGTGCAAATGTACAGTTTTTTTTTCGTTTTTCATGCTTCAATTTCAAAAGGCATGATTTTGTTTTGGTATTTCTTATTTCGTTTTTTTTTGTTAAATATGAAAAGGATTTATTCGTGAATTGGCTCTATTTCTAACGATGCCTACATATATCGTCGGCACTTTCAGCAATCAGCAATCAGCCTTTTTAGTTGTTCTTACCATAAAGTTTTATTGCACAGAGAACTCAGAGACAGCACGGAGTGCCACAGAGATTTCATTTTTCCTTATTTGTTTTTAATTTTTAGCTGTTAGCCTTCCCCAATTCCCCCTTGGAGAAGGGGGCGAGGGGGGATTGACTTCTAACTTCTGCCGACGATAACTGTCGGCATCGTGTTCAGCTTTTCAAGCTGCTCATTTATTGTTTCTTTTTATCCGTAAGCTGCGCTTAAACGCTTGCATACGGTTATGGACATATCGTCTTTCAGGCTTTTGGATTTTAATTTTTCATTTTAATAAGGTTTCCCTTTGCGTTCTCCGCGTGTTCTACTTTGTGAGCGTTGCGGGGAATAAATATTTTATTCTTCATTTCCTCCCCGACGTGTCGAGGAGGGAACGAGGGAGAGTTTCTATCGCCCCTGCAAGCAAAACTTGGTAGGAGCTCTATCGGCGAAGCCGTTTTCGTTCCAAAAGAACTTCTTAATTGTTTATTGCTAATTGAACTTACAAACGCTTCAATTTCACAAGTTTTTTATCGCTCCATGCGGTTTTAATAAAAAAAACATGTAAATTTACCGACTTTTTAAAATCCTTTGAAACAATGAAATATTTTTATTTATCTATTTGCATATTCCTATCAGTGCTGGTAGCCTCATGTTCTGCCGGCAAGAAATCACAAACAGACGCGGCACATGAAAAGCCGGTAACAAACGAATTAAGCATTGTTCCTGACACGTTTGTCCTTCCCAACGTGCCGGACTACCTAACACATCCCGAGGCACGTGCCGAATATTTGGTGATGCACTATTGGGACAGATTTGATATAAAGGACAGCAAATTGATTCGGAAGCCTGCCATCACAGAACAAGCATTTGTCGATTACATCAACATATTCAGCTACGTGTCAAAAGAAAAAGTGAACGAGTCGTTACAATATACGCTAAAAAAGATGGAACCCAACCCTGATATGTACACCCATTTTGCATCACTTTTTGAAAAATATTTTTACGAAGCCAACTCCCCATTTCGAAACGAAGATCTTTATTTGCCCATTTTACAAAGTTTGGTGAAATCAGATATCTTGTCCGAGGAAAACAGATCGACCTATCAGTTCCAATTGGATATGGCAATGAAAAACAGGGTGGGCGACAAGGCCATCGACTTTGACTATACGTTGCCATCGGGCAAGACCGAGACGCTGCATTCCATAAAAAGTGAATACCTGGTACTGATGTTTTCAAATCCCGGTTGTCATACGTGCGAAATGGTGACAGACGAACTGAATCGATCGGCTTCATTGCAGAGAGCATTTTCTATGAATACACCATCGCGTACGATGATTGCTGTGCTGACGGTTTTCCCCGATGAAGACCTAAGTAGTTGGCACAGCCATCTGAACGAATTGCCAAAAAACTGGATTCATAGCTATGATAAGGGAATCCAAATTACCAAAAAGAGACTGTACGATATAAAAGCCATTCCGACCCTTTATCTTTTGGACAAAAATAAGAATGTGCTTCTAAAAGACACCTCGCCAACAGAAATAGACCGCTTTTTCTCCGTTCAACGATAGAAAAGGGTGCACTCTGCAAGAACAAATTCATATACAAAACATATCGCTTATTTTCAGACAGATATCCGAAATAAAACTCTTTTTAACTCGAAAATCTTTTTTAGATACAAAAAGAGGTGTATCTTTGCAGGCCTAAAAATGAGACTTTTAGCGAAAAGGCTCATTAGCAAATGAGTTTTTGTCACTGCGTGAAGCAATGAAAAACTCCAGTATTAACTAAAATAAAATTATATGAAGTATTTGAACTTATGGCTTCTTGCCATCAGTTGCCTGATCCTTATGTCGGGGTCCGGAAATGCTGACAAAATAACGGTCGGTTACTATCCGGGAAAGCAGCTTCCCAACTTCCTTTTTTGCGATGTTGAAGGAAAAGCGCACCAACTGAACGAGTACAGAGGCAGCAAAGTAGTAATTAACTTCTGGGCATCATACGATGCTCAATCGCGTGCTAACAATGTGCAGTTGCACAACCATTTAAGAGAAAACCATCCTTCCATAAAGTTCATATCAATTTCGTTCGATACGAATAAAAATGTGTTTCAGCGAACAGCTCGTATGGACAATTTGGATGAGTTTTCACAGTTTTTTGAAGTCGAAGGAACAGCGTCGGAAATGTATAAAAACTTCCGTTTGAACCGCGGTTTCAGAAGTTATTTGGTCGATGAAAATGGTGTTGTTATGGATATGAACGTTACACCCAACAGCATCGACACAAAGGTTTAGCTTATACATGTTCGTTTTTCACACAAAAAAATGGCGTAGGTTGAACGAACCGGACAAAATAAAAGACAGCGCTACTCTTTTAGATAAATGCACCGGTTATTGAGAAAAGAAAAACCAGATAAGAGAGAGTTATAATCTCATACGTGTATTCGTAACAATAATATAATATACAATCGTTTGATTTTATCCAAAAAAAGAGACGCCCTTTTGGCGTCTCTTTTTCATTTATGCTTGCTATCGAAAAAATAGCGCGTAGTCTCTTCCATCAGGATTTTATTTCGTCGCTCCTTAGAAATTCACATTTAGGTTAGGAAAGATTGAACATCTAGCTTGGAAAATGAACCTGAAAACAAAAAATAAAAACTCTTCCCCCAAGTTTTTCCATCATTTTCTTCAAATTCCACGCGGTTGCTGCCATCATAGCATTAA
>JAEZZZ010000143.1 GCA_023418255.1 Bacteroidota bacterium | reverse complement strand
TATTTTGATGGCATTTTCATTGTCGCCAAGAAAATACTTCAACGGGAAATTCTGTTTTAACTGTTTAAACAGTAATTCTATCTGCCAACGCAATTTATAGATGGCAGCTATTAAATCGGGACGCGTTTCAAACAAATTGGTTAGAAACTCAAATTTGCGTTTTAGAACCCTGTCATAAAACGTTTCTTTGCGCAACTTCAGCGTGCTTGATTTGCCATTATCATCTACCTTTAATTCAATTATTGTATCTTCTAAAACACCGCTGTAAATGCATTCATCTATATAAAGCGATTCCTCTATGCTGTAAACCGCGTTATCTTTGACGCGTGTCACAAAGCCGTTTTTGTTGTCACAAAAACGCTTGAAAGCGACATAATCGTTATATCCTTTATCAAAAACATAAATGGTATTAGGATCAAACTTGAGCTTCTCTAAAAGATAGTGGTCGTGTGTTGCGGCACTCGTAAACCAAACCATCTTTGGAACCATTTCATCTACATTAATAACCGTATGCATTTTTATTCCACCCTTGCGTTTGCCGCTCACAGGCATTCTTCCTACACACTTGAGGATGTCTTGAAACAAGCTGATGGTGGTGCTGTCAAAGATTGCTATCTGTTTGTTAATTGCCTGCTTTATTCGGCTGTCCGAAAACAGATTGTCCGAAAAAATGTGTATTTTTGTTCATTGTAGTTATTTGAGTTATAGAGAACACAAAACTACTAAAAAAGTGTAAGGGATGAAAATTTATTTTTATCCCTGCACTTTGGATTATTTTTTATCGGACAGCAATGTTTATTTATCAATATATTTCTTCGAAACAGAAAATAAGCGTAAATTTGCGCATAGGCTTATGTGACGTAAAACCCATTCATTTCAAAAATAAAAGAGATATGACAAGAAAATATACTTTGTTTGTGACAATATTCTTGCTTGCACTCATTTTTCCGATTATTGCTGTAGCTCAACCACAAGTCATCGCGCATCGGGGATATTGGAAAACCAATGGTTCGGCGCAAAACTCCATTGCGGCATTATTAAAGGCGGATTCATTAAAATTATTTGGCTCCGAAATGGATGTCTGGCTTTCATCTGATGATGTGCCGGTTGTAAATCACGATGCCCATGTAGTGTTAGACGGAAAAGAGATTGTGATACAGGAGCATCCAATTGCCATATTACGAAAAGTGAAATTAGCTAATGGCGAAACATTGCCAACTTTTGAAGAATATCTTGACGAGTTTATACAGTGCACGCATACAAAATTAATTATCGAACTGAAACCTCATCGCGAAAAATACCAAGAAGATGCCTTGGCAGAGAAAGTGATGCGAATGGTGCGAGATAGGCAACTACATCATCGTGTGGAATATATTTCTTTCAGTTTGAATTTAATCGTAAAATTGATACAACTCGATCCATTGGCAAACGTATATTATCTGAACGGAGACTTATCTCCAAACACTATGCGCCAAATAGGCGCATCCGGCATTGATTATCATTATCAAGTAATACTCAATCATCCGGAATGGATAGAATTGGCGCATAAACTGGGACAAAAAGTGAATGTGTGGACAGTAAACAAAGTGGAAGATATACAAAAAATGATTGATTTGAATGTCGATTTTATTACTACGGACGAACCGTTACGTGTACTTGAAATGATACAAAACTTCTCCAAAAAATAAATCAACGACAACAACTGAATCGTGCCATAGAAATTGTGTTGGAAGCGCATCACGAAATAGTCAGAAAATCGGACTTGCTATATATTGCACATCCGATGCGCGTGATGTGAGCCGGACAGACCATAGTGCTGAAAGACGACAGCAATCTGCCGGATGAAGTGGTGGAGTAATTTCAGGTGAGTTTAGGGTAGTTCGGAACGTGGTTGAGAGTGGTTCTGATATTAAATTTTGCCGTTTTTTACCGGGCTGCAATAAATTCAAATAATAGCTGTTGTCTCACTTATTTTTCTGTCGGACACAAGGTGTTGTTTAGCAGCCGATCATTATACTGTTGTAAAAAAGCTTTTAGCGTTTTTTCCATATCTTCTTGACGTTTGCTATGCTGGTTGACCAGATTCTTTCTCAATGAGAAGTCTGTGTGAAAGTTGAAAAATCCAATGGTCTTTTCATCTGTAAATTGTAGAAGATAATCATCCTCGAAAAATTGAAATGTTCCGTTCGTATAATTGATGGCAAAATGCTGAGCAGTCGGGTCAAACATATTGTTACCAAAAGAGATATAAGTTCTCTCTTGACCAAGGAGGGCAAGTAATGTGGGCATAATATCTGTTTGCTGCACAACGGTTGAGTCATCGAATGCCACAAAATCATCGTCGGGAGCATACAGAATCATCGGAATGGCATAACCGCCGGCACTGTTTTTGTATTCGTCAAGATATCCGTTAACGGCATGGTCAGCGGTGATAACAAACAGCGTATTGTTGAACCACGACTGTTTTGATGCCGTTTCAAAAAACAGTCGCAACGCGTTGTCGGTATATCCAATGCAGGGATGGATGGGAATGTGTCCTTTTGGAAATTTCCCTTTGTAGCGTGTCGGCAGAACATACGGATCGTGTGATGTAAGCGTAAAAACTGATGCCAAGAAAGGTTGGGGCAATTCATTTATTTTGTTTGCCATAAACTGCAAAATCTCTTCGTCCCAAATTCCCCAATGTCCATCGAAATCATTTTTCCCATATTCGTTCATGCCAAAATAGGCATCGAAACCGGCTTGCTTGACAAATGCGTCAAAACCCATAGAGCCGTTGGGGGCGCCGTGAAAAAATACGCTGTAATATCCCGCCTCTTTCAAAATGGATGCCAATGAGTTGATATTGTTACCCGAGTAGTTTGACAACACAAAGTTTGTCTCTACGGCGGGAATCGATGCAATTATACTCGGGATGGCATCAATTGATTTGCGTCCGTTGGCAAAAGCATTTTTAAATACATAGCTTTTGGGGATAAGCGAATCGATAAAAGGGGTGTAGCCTTTATAACCGGGAATATGCGTGTTGAGTGAGCCCACCCATTCGCGAGCAAAACTTTCCCAAATAATCACCACCACGTTTCTGTTGGCAAAACGTGCAAAATGTGGGGCTTCGGGGTTGGTTTTTTGTTTTGAGGGGAAGAGTTTTTCTGCCTCGATTTGCGAGAAATATTCTTTGGAAATCAGCACGGTTTTTCCTATTGTGCGAATCAGTGCAAAGGGAGTGTTAAGTACAATGGGACGATATTGTGGCTTTGAAACATAGGCGGAGGCATTGCTCAATGTGATGGGACGCGTGCCCGGTGTCCAACCGCCCCGCATAGCACCCACGCTTTCGTAGAGAACAAAGGACATCAATATGAGCGAAAGCGGATAATAGACAAATGGTGAGAGCCTATTGGAAGGTTGGCTAACCCGGATTTTTCCGTACGCCCAAATCATTAATATAATGAGGACGATAACGATGAGCGTGATATACCAATAGTCCCAGATGAAGTGGATAAATTTTAGTTTGTTTTCGTTGCCAAACTCATGAAAAATAGACATCGTCGTTCGTCGCAGTGTGAAGCGATAATATGCCGCGTCGGCCATATTTACAATGATTCCGACGGAATTGATAACGATAAAAAGGTGTTTAATAACCTTTTGATACATACTATTGTAGCGAAATCGAAAGGGAACAATATGCAGAAGGATTATGGGGATGTTCAGATAGAAAATGGCGGATTTGTCAAAGCGGTATCCACCTTTAAAGATTGTAATCAATTCGTTGAAAGCAATTTTCCCAAACATGTCGTAATTGAGCAGGTAGTATATGGCACGCATTATGGCGTACAAAACAAACAAAAGCACCAAGCGCCAAAACAATACCATATAGATATTGCCAAACAAGAAACGCTTGATATTTTGACTATCCATGTATTTTTTTCTTTCCATTGACTCTATTTTGTTCTTTATGTGTCATATCCGCTATATTTTGTCAAAATATATATGTGCCCAAAAGAACATGATTATATGTAAAGTTCAATAATTGACAAGGGAAGTAAAAAAGCTTTACCCTATATTTCGTTAGACCGTAGTTATGTGAATTTTATTAATGTTTTATTTCAAAATAAAATAAATTTATTGGTTTCTTGTTTATTCCTTGACGCTTTCTATTGTTATAGCCTTCTATAAAATCATTAATCCAGGATATAACTCCCAACTTACATTATAGTACTCTCTTTTATTAGACTGTTTTCTTTCCCGATTAAGATAGTTTTTACTGTTTTTATTTCAACATTACTTAAACTGCTTTAGTGTAATAACACTCAGCAGGAGTTTTATAGTTCAAGGATTGATACGGACGTTCACTGTTGTAGAACAGGAAGTATCCATGCAAACCTTTCACAAAGATAAGCCATCTTGATAAAGATCCAAATAGATATAGTCATATTTAACACTATGCCAGAGTCGTTCTGCCAAAACGTTGGCAAAAGCACGTCCTTTTCTATCCATTGATATTTTATTTCATTGTTGATAAGTACGCCAATAAATGCATCACCAGAGTAAATTGACAGCCTTGAGGGGTTTTGAATATCTCGGAAGTTCCATGTTTATCAATAGTTTCTTTCAGTGCTTGGGCAACCATTTGACACTCATTGTTTTGAATAAGAATCAATCGGGGCCTCCAGGTCGATATCTGTGTGGTAAAAGCTCATTCTTCTTGGCTAAACCTTCTACCGATTCGCGCTCTTATAACGACTATAAAACGACTTTCGATTTAAATTATTTCCTGAATTTATTCTTGTAATGGAGATGATTTTTTGGCAGTTTTTATTTTATGTCTTAACTAATTATACAGTTTTTGGAGTGTATTATACTCAATGCGAAAGTGAAAAATAATTTTAAATTATGAAACATCAAAACGATTTTTTTTGCATCTTTGTAGAACATTGTTGCATTTAATAGTTGAATCTATATAACAAGTCATTTTATAAAAACATCACGTATGAAAAAGATTTTAACAACAATTCTATCAGGAGTCTTCGTACTGACATGCATGGTCGGCTGCAAAGATAAACAGAAAAAACTACCGCGCATTGCCATTGCCGGCATCGCCATCGAATCGAGTACATTCTCGCCGGCGGTTACCTACGAAGAAGCATTCAAGGCGCGTGTGGGCGACAGCGTGTTTACCTATTATCCGTTTTTCGCTGCCGACTCCGGCATAATCAAAAGAGCTGAATGGCTCCCCACAATACGCGGACACGCCATTCCGGGCGGAATCGTCGCGCGCGAAGCGTACGAATCGCTCGTTGGAAAAACTTTGGAGATGCTGAAAGAAAAACTGCCGTTGGACGGTCTGTTTCTTGACATTCACGGCGCGATGAGCGTGCAAGGATTGGACGACCCCGAAGGCGACTTTATCGTTCGCATTCGCGAGGTGATTGGAACGGATGTGCTTATTTCCACGTCGATGGATTTGCACGGGAGTGTTTCGCCACGATTGGCACAGAATAGCGATTTGATTACGTGTTATCGTTTGGCACCGCATGAAGATGCGATTGAAACGAAAAAAAGAGCAGTCACTAATCTGCTTGACAGATTGGAAAATGGCAAAGGCAAACCGGCTTATAAAGCTTGGATTCCGGTGCCGATTTTGCTGCCGGGCGAAAAAACGAGTACGCGCATTGAGCCGGCAAAAAGTTTATATGCCGAAATTCCAAGTTTAATCGATAAAGACAACGTTATCGACGCTTCAATTTGGATGTCCTATCCGTGGGCGGACGAACCGCGCAACCATGGAGTGATTGTCGTGTATGGCGATGATCAGGAAGCTGTGGGATCAGCAGCTGAAAAGCTGGCAAAACATTTTTGGGAGGTACGCAAAGAGTTTGAATTTGTTGCGCCGACCACCACATTTGAAGATGCCATGCAAAAAGCCATCGCAAGCAACGTAAAACCCTTTATGATAAGCGACATGGGTGATAATCCCACCGCCGGTGGCGCAGGTGACGTAACGTGGACTATTACCGAAATTCTAAAATATCCTGAATTTAAATCCGGCAAAGGAAAAACATTGATTTATGCTTCCATTCCGGGCGAAGATTTCGTGAAAAAAGCAGTTGAAATTGGCGTAGGCGGACACATTGATGCCACTGCCGGTGCAATGGTGGATCATCGTTTTGCGCCACCCGTGCGCATCAAAGGTGAAATTACAGCCATCGAACATGGCGATGTAGATGCCAAAACCGAAGTGGTGGTGAAATCGGGCAGCGTATATGTGATTGTAACCGAAAAACGCAAGCCCTATCATCATGAAGTTGATTTCACGCGCTTGCGATTGAACCCGCGTGAAGCGGATATTGTAGTTGTAAAAATCGGATATCTTGTTCCCGAACTTTACGATATGCGTGCCGATTGGTTGATGGCACTCACGCCGGGCGGTGTGGACCAAGATTTATTGCGATTGCCTTATAAACGTGTCAATCGTCCGATATATCCGCTTGACCCGGAAATGCCCGATCCCGATCTAAAAGCACGTTTCATTCCGTTATCCGACGAAATTAAACGTTAAAAACCGAATTTGTTGTATGTTTCCCGTGGAAGAGAATGATGTGCAAAGCGCGCGTCGCTTTTCCGCGGGAAATAATTAAAAGAAATATATGACTAAAAAAGAACGTTATGAGCATGTAATCGGATGGTTCCGTGCCAATGCCACATCGGCAGAAACCGAACTGCATTTCGAAAACACCTATCAGTTGCTCGTAGCGGTAATTTTGTCGGCACAATGCACCGACAAACGCGTAAATACAATTACCCCCGAACTATTTGAAGCCTTTCCCGCACCGGAAGTGATGGCGGCATCGTCCCCCGATGAGATTTTTCAATATATCCGAAGTTGTTCCTATCCGAACAACAAGGCGAAGAATCTGCACAAGATGGCACAAAAACTGGTTGCCGATTTCAATGGCGAAGTGCCTTCGGATATCGACTCGCTTTTAACCATTCCCGGCGTAGGACGCAAAACAGCCAATGTGATGCTTGCCGTGGCATTTGATACGCCTGCAATGCCGGTAGATACGCACGTTTTCAGGGTTTCCAATCGCGTTGGATTGACGACCAATTCCAAAAATCCCATGCAAACCGAACGTGAGCTGGTAAAATATATTCCGCGTGAATTGCTGTCCAAAGCGCATCATTGGCTTATTTTGCACGGACGCTATGTGTGCATGGCACGCAAACCAAAATGTCGGGTGTGCGGCATCAACAAGTGGTGCAAATATTATGAGAAACATCCGCCAATGGCAATGCAATCAGCCGGAAAACCTGAAAACAGATAACTCTACCATTGTCATCTGATTGATGGACTATGGGATGCAGCCCGTATCCTCCTATTGTCGATTAAGGCTAATCATAATTATCGATAGCTTGTGTCTTCTATCATTCATTAAAGGAAAAGACTATGCAGTGTTTGCCGGCATAAATCCTTGCTGCTTTCATTCGCTAGATGTCTCCGCCGCTCTTACGTATTCAACCAACGCGTGAGAGCACTAAAAATGGTGTCGTTTGTCTTTTTGTTCTTCCTGCCCTCAACAGGAGGAGCCAACACATGAAGTCCCTTGTGTTTAATTTCTACTTCAATTTTTTTTCCCGTTTTTATTGGTTCACCATCCACATGCATCATGCCGGCTTTTTCGCGATGGATGGTCAGATGCGAGGTTACAAACGTGTTCATTTTGCTGTTTTTATCAATATTTTTTGTGAAAAGTTGAAGTGTCGTTTGTGGTATTTCCAATGCATTGAGAGGCTTTAAGATAGAAATATTCATCTTGCCATCTTCTAAATTGGCTTCGGGAGCAATGTAAGCATCATTGCCATATTGCGACGCGTTAGCACATGTTACGACAAATGCGCGCTCTTTGAGTGAACCGTTGTCGTGAATAATTTCATATTCTTCCGACTTAAAATCGATAACGCTTTCCAGAACGTTGCGTACATAACCCAATGGACCTCTTTTTTTGTCTTCCGCAAATCGATCGCTGATAAAGGCATCGAACCCCACACCGCAGGTACAGAAAAAAATATGTTTGTTCGCAATTCCATAGTCGATGGTACGCGTGTTTCCCTTTAATATGGTATCGATGGCTTCATCACTATTCATCGATATGTTTAATTCGCGAGCCAAGCCATTTCCCGAACCAAAAGGAATGATCCCCAATACGGTTGGGGTATTAATTAGTGCTTTGGCTACTTCATTGACCGTGCCATCGCCTCCAACGGTAATCACATATTTAAACCTTTCGGCAACGGCACTTTTTGTAATTTCTGTTGCGTGCCCGGGATAACCTGTGATGCGAATAATGACATCGTTGACTTTTTGATCGAATGCTTTGGCAATCACTTCGGGGATATTTCTCTTAGAATCTGTTCCCGATACGGGATTGATGATGACGCAGATTTTATTTTTTCCCATTCTTCTTACAGTTTTCCACAAAAATAGCAGAAATAAAAGAATAAATGCCGATTTAACTCTTTTTAATTGTAGCTTCAATGTTTGTTCCGTACTTTTGCACACAAAAACAAAAAAATATTGCATAATAAATTGAAACCTGACAGTTTAATTTTTGATATGGACGGCACGCTTTGGGATGCTGTGGATACCTATGTGTTGGCTTGGAACAATTCGTTTGATTCTAAAAAGTTGCCGCATACCGTAACGCGCGATGATTTGCTTTCGTGTATGGGAAAGGATGTTAAAACCATCTTAAAAAGCATCTTTACAGATGAGGAAAAACGGTTTATTGATGAGTTGGCAGACGAAGTGAATAGCCAATATCGAGCGTTGATGCCAACGATGAGCTTCACCGTATATCCCGGTGTTAATGAAGGCTTGGAGCGTTTGTCGAAGCAATATAAACTCTTTATGCTGAGCAATTGCGAAAAAGATAGTTTACCCAATTTTATGAAGCATACGCACACATCGCATCTTTTTACGGATTATATGGAATTTGGCATGAATTTGCAACCTAAAAGTGTCAATTTAAAATTGTTGAAAGAGAAGCATCAGTTGCAGAATCCATTTTATATCGGCGACACGGATCATGATGCTGAAGAGTGCTGCCTCGCAGGTATTCCTTTTGTGTATGTGACCTACGGTTTTGGACAGACGAGTAAATACGATTATGTGTTTGATTCGTTTTTGGAATTAACCGATTATTTTTTAACACTTTAATGTCAAGAAATATGTATTCATCATTTATTTTTATCATTATTGCTGCATATTTTGGGTTGTTGATGCTTATTTCGTACTTCACCGGACGAAAAGGTTCCGACAACGACGCTTTTTTTATTGGCAATCGCAAATCACCTTGGTTTGTAGTTGCTTTCGGTATGGTGGGCGCGTCGCTTTCGGGAGTTACCTTTGTGTCGGTTCCGGGCATGGTGCGCAATGTGGATATGACGTATATGCAGATGGTGTTGGGCTTTTTTGTTGGATACGTTATCATCGCTTATGTGTTGCTGCCGCTTTATTACAAACTCAATCTCACCACTATTTACGGATATTTGAAACAGCGTTTTGGGAAGCATTCTTATAAAACCGGTGCATGGTTTTTTCTGCTTTCCAAAAGCATTGGTGCTGCCGTGCGTCTTTATTTGGTTGCTTTGATTTTGCAACGCATGGTATTCGATGCATGGAATGTGCCTTTTGTGGTGACTGTTATCGGCATCATTGCGTTGATATGGATTTATACGGCGCGAAGTGGTATAAAAACGATTGTGTGGACGGATACGCTGCAAACGTTCATTCTTATCGCCGCGTTGGTCATGATTTTTTGGGAAGTGATGTCGAACATGGGGTTAAATGTGGGTGAAACCATTCAAACCATCAAATCCAGCGAACACAGTCGCATGTTTGTGTTTGATAATTGGCACAGCACGCAAAATTTCTTTAAACAGTTTTTGAGCGGGATATTTATTACGATGGTGATGACAGGATTAGATCAAGATATGATGCAAAAAAATCTGTCGTGTAAGAATCTGAAAGACGCGCAAAAAAATATGATCGCTTATGGATTGGCATTTACACCGGTTAATTTGCTGTTTCTCGGATTGGGCGCGTTGCTGTTGATATTTGCCGCGCAACATCAGATTACGCTTCCTGAAGTATCGGATGAGATTTTGCCGATGATTGCGGGTGACTATCTCGGCGCCACCGTATTGGGATTGTTTTCCATCGGTATTGTCGCCGCCGCTTTTTCAAGTGCCGATTCGGCACTCACGGCACTTACAACCTCATTTTGTGTCGATATTTTGGGTGTGGAAGAGAAGAATATGAACGATGCCGTTAATACGCGCCGTGGTGTGCACATCGGCATTAGCGCCGCCTTTGTCGTGATTATATTGATTATTCACGCTATCGGTTCCGATAGCGTGATTCATGCCATTTATAAAATCGCCTCTTACACGTACGGACCGTTATTGGGGCTGTTTTTCTTCGGATTATTTACCAAGATAAAACCGCGTGACAGCTATGTGCCGTATGTAGCCATTGTCGCGCCGCTTTTATGTTACGGCATAGAAGTGGTGTTGCAGAAAGTATATCAGTATAATTTAGGCTATGAATTGCTGCTATTAAACGGACTTTTAACCGCGCTTGGGTTATGGATTGTGGCGTTAAATAATAAAAGAGCCAATTCATGAATTGACTTCGAAACGTAAGGTTCAAAGTTCAATGTTCAAAGTTTAGAAGTGCTGCAGTCAAGATATTTGTCTTCTTGTGACCAAAATGGCAAGATATGCTGACCACCGAATACAATAAAATATAAATCGATGAAAATAAATAAAGCCGAATTCATTATCAGTAACAGTGACGTGAAGAAATGTCCACCACACAAAATGCCGGAATATGCTTTTATCGGACGTTCCAACGTGGGAAAATCGTCGCTGATAAATATGCTTACCAATCGCAAAGGACTGGCGATGACCTCGTCCACACCCGGAAAAACAATGCTTGTCAATCATTTTCTTATCAACGATGCGTGGTACTTGGTAGATTTGCCGGGATATGGTTATGCGCGTCATGGAAAAGAGAATCGCGAAAAACTGCGTATGCTAATCGAAGATTATGTCTTGGAACGCGACGAAATGACCAATTTATTTGTTCTTGTTGATTGTCGTCACGACCCGCAGCAAGTTGATTTGGAATTTATGGAGTGGTTGGGAGAAAACGCTGTCCCTTTTTCCATTGTTTTCACCAAATCTGATAAATTAAGTGTTTCGAAATTGAACAGCAATATTGAGAGTTACAAACAAAGGCTTTTAGAGAGATGGGAAGAGTTGCCACCTATTTTTGTGACTTCCTCCGAGAAAGGGCAAGGGAGGGAGCCACTGCTCGATTATATTGAAGAGATGAATGCGATGGTAACTTGAAAATAGGTGGTTTCTATTTGTATAATTCTCCCCCAAAAAAACTGGACGGCAAGTTAAGATATGACGATGAAAGAAAAAAGCGTCCAATGAAAAACGAGTACGATATTTAACCAAAGATCATAGCCCAGAATTGGAACTATCTATCATGAAACTATACGATGATCATAATAGGAGGATATTGAATGCTTTTTCAGCTTCAAAACAGATGTCCTTTTGCCAATCCTCCTTCGGATGTTTCTTTGTAAAGAGAAGGAATGTCGTGCCCTGTTTCTTTCATCACTTCGACAACACGGTCAAAAGAAACCCGGTGCACGCCATCCGTAAACGAAGAGTAAAGATTGGCGTCCAACGCGCGTGCGGCAGCATAGGCATTGCGCTCAATACATGGAATTTGTACCAATCCGCACACGGGATCGCATGTCATTCCCAAATGGTGCTCCAAACCCATTTCCGCGGCATATTCTATTTGCGCGGGACTGCCACCAAATAGTTGGCTGGCTGCCGCGGCAGCCATGGCACATGCTACGCCTATTTCTCCTTGACATCCAACTTCCGCGCCTGAAATAGACGCGTTTACTTTCACCGTATTGCCAAATAGTCCGGCGGTTGCCAACGCCCGCAAAATGCGCTTTTCTGAAAAATCACGTGCTTTGGCAAGATGATACAATACTGCCGGAATCACTCCGCAAGAGCCACACGTAGGCGCTGTTACGATTTCACCTCCCGATGCATTTTCTTCTGAAACTGCCAAGGCATACGAAAACACCAAACCGCGCGACTGCAATGAGGCTTTGTAACCTTTTGCTCTAATATAATAACTTGCTGCCTTGCGTTGCAGGTTGAGTGGACCGGGCAAAACTCCTTCGTTATCCAAACCGCGCTCCACGGCATTCTTCATCACTTGCCAAACTTCTGACAAATAGTCCCAAATTTTTTCTCCTTCGCATTGCTCTACATATTCCCAATAGCTTGTACCTGTTTTTTCACAATGCAATAGAATGTCACTAATTGTACTCATAGGATACACATCTTTTTCGTCTTCTTTTGATACGCCGATAAGTTTGTTGCCGTCAGAAAGCGCTCCTCCGCCAATGCTATATGCCGTCCATTGGTTCGTTTTTTTATCGTTTGCGTCAAATGCTTCAAAAGTGACAGCATTCGGATGAAAAGGCAAAAATGTTTTGGGTTCCCACTGAATAAACGTTGGCGATACAGGTTGTAACACTTCCAAAATGGCAGCATCCGTTAAGTGCCCTTTTCCGGTAGCCGCAAGGCTGCCATAAAGCGTTACAACAAACTTTGTCGCTTCTTTATTGTTTTCGAGAAAGATTTCTGCCGCGTGTTTTGGCCCCATCGTGTGGCTGCTCGAAGGGCCATTGCCTATGCGATATAGTTGTGTTAGGGATTTCATTTTGTTATGACGGTTGATAATAATTGTGTATTCTATATGCAAAATTAAGCGAAATTCTTGTAAAAAACCACCATGTTGGACAAAAAGAAGAGGAAATGATTGTTAATTTTTTAATGAATAATTATGTTACATAACAAGAGGTGCTATCTTAGAGGCACCTTAATTAAATTACAAAAATATTAATTAAGGCCTTGATTTTTATCGCCAGGAGTATAAAATTCATTTTTTTTATGTAAGTTTGTACAATTAAAATCATAAAAACATAAAGAAGAAGTAAAAAATGTCGAAAGTATTAATTATCGGTGCCGGTGGAGTGGGAACAGTTGTGGCTCACAAAATGGCACAAAACAAAGCCGTATTTGACGAAATCATGCTCGCGAGCCGCACAAAACGCAAATGCGATGCCATTGCCGAGGATGTAAAAAAACGCACGAGCGTGGAAATTAAAACCGCGCAAGTGGACGCCGACAGTGTGCCGGAATTGGTGAAACTGTTTAAAGCGTATCAACCCAAATTGGTGGTAAACGTGGCGCTTCCCTATCAAGATTTAACAATTATGGATGCCTGTTTGGAGTGTGGCGTAAACTATTTGGATACGGCAAACTACGAACCAAAAGACGAAGCCAAATTTGAATATAAATGGCAATGGGCGTACAAAGATAAATTCGAGAAAGCCGGCTTAACAGCTATTCTCGGTTGTGGCTTTGACCCGGGCGTTACGAGTATTTTTACGGCTCATGCCGCCAAACACCATTTTGATGAAATTCATTATCTTGATATTGTAGATTGCAACGCCGGCGACCATGGCAAAGCGTTCGCGACGAATTTTAACCCCGAAATCAATATCCGCGAAGTGACGCAAAAAGGAAAATATTGGGAAAATGGACAATGGGTAGAAACCGAACCGCACGAAATACATAAACCGTTGACCTACCCCAACATCGGACCCAAAGAATCGTATGTTATCTATCACGAAGAACTGGAGTCGCTGGTGAAAAATTTCCCGACCATTAAGCGCGCGCGCTTTTGGATGACTTTCGGTGAAGAATATTTGACTCACTTGCGTGTGATTCAGAATATTGGCATGGCACGTATCGACGAAGTGGAATACAACGGACAGAAAATTGTTCCCATCCAATTCTTGAAAGCGGTGTTACCCGATCCGGGCGAACTGGGAGAAAACTATACGGGCGAAACGTCCATCGGTTGTCGCATCCGCGGTATAAAAGACGGAAAAGAGCGTACCTATTATATTTATAACAATTGCAGCCACCAAGCCGCCTACAAAGAAACCGGCGCGCAAGGCGTAAGCTACACTACGGGTGTTCCGGCAACCATTGGTGCCATGATGTTCATGCAAGGTTTATGGAAAAAACCAGGCGTTTACAATGTAGAGGAATTCAATCCCGATCCGTTTATGGAACAACTGAACAAACAAGGGCTTCCGTGGCACGAAAAATTTGATGTGGATTTGGAAGTCTGATTTCACCCATGATTTTATCATAATAAATATATCCGCAACGATGCCATACGTTTTTTCGGAAGTGTCGTTGCGGTTTTTCTCTAAAAAAGATGAAAAATATCGTTATACTTATAATTTGCCTTCTCTCAATATCGCTTGTTTCATGTAAACAACACAAAGGATACGAAATTACAGGAAATGTAACAGGATTTCCCGATAGCACGATGTTTTATTTAAGGGAACTGAAAACAGACGAAAATATTGACAGCGCGCTTGTTATCAGCAATAAATTTCAACTTAAAGGACATCTGGAAAATGAGCCCGAAGACCTGTTGCTTATCGCAAGAGTTGATAAGAAGCACTATCACACCTTTTTATTGATAGGAAATGAGAAGGTAACTATTGATGCCGCGATTCATGATTTTCCATGGAATGTAAAAATTTCCGGTTCCAAAACACAAGATGAACGAAATGATTTGCAGGATTTAAAAAAACGCTGGATATGGAACGCGATTCGTTAGTAAACTATTTTATGGCATTGCCAGCGCATAAGCGCTTGGAAAAACGAACCGAAATTTGGGGACGAGTTCATGAAATTGACAGTATAACAAAGGGTATAACAATGGATTTTATAAAATCACATATCGATACATACGAAGCAATGATACAGTTGACATATTTAAAAACCTCAATCCCGAAAGATGCTCTGCAAGCATTGTTTAATCAGGTTTCCGATGAAATTAAATCCAGCAAATATGGCAAGGTAATTTCGATTTACTTGAATGAAAAAGTACCCGAAATAGGCGATTACTATCATGATTTTAAAGCGATAAACAGCAGTGGAGACAGCATTAAGTTTTCGGATTTTCTGGGAAAATATATTTTATTGGATTTTACAGCGGCATACTGCGGTGCCTGCATACAGGCGGCGAAGGAGTTGAGATTGATTCACAAAACACACGGCGACTCGCTTCAAATAGTCGGTTTCAATACCGATGCCAAAAAGGAGGTTTGGTTATCTTCTTTAAAGAGAGATTCGGTTTCTTGGATTAGCCTATGGGACGGAAAAGGCAGTTATGGCGAAACCTATATCAAATATGGTATCAATGGCGTTCCTGCGTTCTACTTATTGGCTCCCGACGGAAAAGTGATCGACAAATGGGTCGGATATGGAAAAGGTTTGTTGGAAAATAAGGTAAAGCGGTTCATAAAAAATTAATCATTTTTCTTCATTCTTACGTAATTATGGGTGTAAAAGAATAAATTGATTCTTTTGATAAATTTGACAAATATCATATAACATGAAAAAAGATTTCGAATTGATAACCGTCCCGTGCGTTGGTTTTTCGCATTCATTATAATCATGTTGGGTTTCTATATAGTCTCTCCTTAAAAAGCATCCACCTCCTCTGATTATCAGAAAAATAACCGCTATTTTTCTTGTATATATTTGCCGTTTTTCGTATCTTTACAGAGTAAAACCTTGCAAATTATGATAGGAAAAT
>JAEZZZ010000142.1 GCA_023418255.1 Bacteroidota bacterium | reverse complement strand
ACATTCTTAATTGGGTAAAACAGAGCGGATGCAACGGTTTTGCCGATGAAGAAATTTTCTCGTTGGCAGTGCATTATTATGACGAAAAGGATGTTGAAATCGGCAATCCAATCAACTGCCAAGTGGTCGTAAATCATATTGTTGAACTCACTGCCGAAGAAAAGGAACAAGCACGTCAAAACGCAATCAAACGTGTTGAAAATGAAGTTTACAATCGTATGACTATAAATAGAAAACGCCCGAATGCACAAGCTCAACCGTGTGTTCAAAAAAGCCTTTTTGACCTATGAAACCGAGAACAAAATTTCAAAAGCAAGTCGCCGAACAAAGTAAGCGACTTGCACCAATAACTCAAAGACAGAAAGATTGGGCATTTCAAAACTGTTTTGACCTACAAGCCCGACGACTGAAAAGCGGTAAGCTTACCTGTTTGGAATGCGGACACTCGTGGAAAGGCGGACACGTTTTAGCCGAAAGCATTTGCGGTTGTACGTGTCCGAATTGCGGAACAGAGTTAAAGGTAATCAATAGCCAAAAACAGACTTTTAAGTATGCCGAATACTTTGGAATGATAACCGTTTGTGGTGGCTTTCAAGTATTGCGTTATTTCTTTTTAGAGAAACATTGTCAAATTGGTAATCCGGCACGTCTGTTTTGTCGCGAAGTGGTGCAACATTGGATAACCCCCAATGGGAAAAGTCAAATAATGGCGCTTTCGCGCGGAATGAGTATGTTTTATTGCGATGTTTGGAATTGGAATTCCGACCTTGAAATTCGTAGAGAAAATTACGCCCACCATATTTCGCCCGTAGCAGTTTATCCGCACAAACGCTATATTCCCGAAGTGAAACGCAACGGTTTTAAGGGAAATTTTCATCGCTTATCGCCCCGAACACTCTTTTGCAACATCCTTTCGGATAGTCGGATGGAAACCTTATTGAAAGCGGAACAATACGATTTGTTACGTCACTTTTCGGTTAGACGTTCCCAAAGCCTTGAAGAATATTGGGCAAGCATTAAGATTTGCATTCGTAATAAGTACACCGTAGCTGATGCATCACTTTGGAGCGACTATTTGGATTTGTTGCGATTTTTCGGGAAAGATGTGCAGAACGCAAAATTTGTTTGTCCGACTAATTTAAAAGCCGAACACGACCGTTGGATGAAAAAGAAAAAGGCGTGGCAAGAACGCCAAAAGCGTGAAGAAGAGCGAAAACGCTTGTTGAAAAACGAAAAAACGTATCAAAAGCTGAAAGCAAAATTTATCGGATTGGAATTTTCGGAAGGTAGTTTGTACATTCGTGTTTTGAGAGATGTAAACGAGTTTTACGAAGAAGGAAACGCACTTAAACATTGCGTATTCACAAACGAATACTTTTTGAAACCCGATACGCTTGTATTTACTGCACAAATAAACGGCAAACGAATTGAAACGGTGGAAGTTTCATTAGAAACCTTGAAAGTTATTCAATCGCGTGGCGTTTGCAACGAAAACACCGAATATCACGACCAAATTATCAATTTGGTAAATCGTAATGCACACCTAATCCGAAAGCGGATGACGGCTTGATGTTTTCATTTTTTGACTGCCCCTAAAATCCTAAAAAGTTTTAGGGGCTTCTTTTCTTTGGGGAAAAGGCAAACAAAGAAAAGAAACAAAAGAAATTTGCTGGGACGGGGTGGATTTTGGAGGAAAAGATATATCTTTGCACTACAACAAAAACAATTTGCAAATGAAAAAAAACGTTATTTTTCTATTTTTTTGGATTTTGATAGTTCATATTGTATCCGCTCAAACAACAGTGAAAAGTTACGATGGGTTTTCCTACACCTTGGGTGATACCATTCAAATAGGTTATCCGCGATATTCCTCTCAAAATTATGATTTTATTCTCTACCTAAAAAATGAATACAATGCTGATTTCTACAAGAAACTGCCAATAGGAAGTTTTCCGTTTACATACGCTGTTATTGAAAAAATAACACCTCCCGAGCAAAACGAAATATTTCCATTCGGAGAAAAAAGTTCCATACTTCAAGTCAGAAGTATTAACAATGCCGACAGTATCCTGTTTATTAATCTTGATTATGCAATTGCCCAAAAAGAAATAGCACGTAATCCAAAACGAGTGCAGCCCGAAGAAACACGTCTTGAAACACACACACTTCTTGCTTTCTATCATAAAATTCATAAAAAAGAAATTACGGATGAAGTCCTGTTACAATACATCAGTTCCAAAGACCTTGGGTTGGGCGAGGAATGTAAAGAGAATAGGTTTAAATTTCATAAAATAAAAGATGAATGGCTATCTATTTTTGAACAAGAAATGGCCAGTTTAGACTTCAATAAAGTTTATTTTATGGAAATGCCTGTTAAGCACAGTGTGTATGATTTTGAAAAATCAGGTTATTGGATTTCTTATGAGCCTGATTCATTTGATACAGATAAAAATATAATCAAAATTTCTCCTTATTTCTTTCTTCTGCAGAATCATACAAAGAAGAATTTTTTGCCATTAAATAACGATGTAGCTGAGAAATTTGAAGTCTCGCAAAAAGGCATAAGTTATTACAGTTGGTTTGGAACATTTTATGCACGTATCTTTCTTAAATTTTCAAATGTTCCGGTTCAATTTCCAAAATCAGACAGAGGGATAGCAATGTCAGTTATTTACGGAGATAAATTGATGGGTGTAGAAATTCAAAAGGTAGATGTTTTTGACCATCATAGTTACCAATACAACTATGTGGGTACAGTACATTAAAAGGTGCTGATAGAAAAAGCCCATACACATCACGTGCAAGGGCTTTCATAATCAATTTAAACTTACTACAAATAAAAACTCTAAAAATTACTCAGCCTTATCTTCTTGCCCCGCAATAAACTGAAACTCCAACTTCTTTTCATTCCCGAAACTATCTTCCACAACCACTTCAAACTGCTGGCTTTCGTCAGAACGTGAAGTGTAGTATAGTCGGAACTCTTTATCCGGCAAAGGATAGCGGTCATTAGGCAGAAAAACATCTCCATCTTTGCCTAATCGCAACTCGCCGTAGCCATCACTTTGAAAATAACGAATGGTATAACGGTTATCGGCAAAGTTCCCTGTCTCGATTAAGGTGCATCTAATTTCGACGGTTTCGTTTTGCTTAATTTCTTTACGCACCGGCATCGTGCGAATATCGAATTCGTAAGCCTGCCCGATATCCAACTTACTATCGCAAGCAGATATACAAAACCCGGCAATGAGCAGCGCTCCCACCGCCCACAAATTATTGATTATTTTACGTTTTAGTTCCATTGTTATAAGTCTTTGAAAGTTAAAAAATTATCCTAATTCCTGTTTGTAGTGATGGTCGAAACATTTCCACATCGCTTCCCCACAACACATTGCATTTTCCTTTTACGAAAAACACAAGATTATCCGTAGCGTAAATATCCAATGCCAAATGGTACGCACCGCCATAAACAAAGCAATCTTTGGTGAGCAACGTTGCACCATCGGGTAAGAGTTTTTCTCCCCTATTCACGGTTTCATATCCTGCAACGGCAGTAATTCCGGTGTTGAGCAAGACATTCTTTCCTGCATCGGAAAAGAGATTTAAGAGATAACCGCCTTCAAAAGCAACCGTTTCGGAAGGAATTTGTATATCACGATAAGCAAAATGCTTTTTCGTGTATTCCAATCCGAACAACCAATGATTGGCTCGTTTGTGGTTAATGGTCATCGCCATCTCAGCGGTAAAATTTTTGTTTTCAAACAGTTTGTTTTCGGTAATCGGCACACCAACAGACAACTGCAATCCCCGCTGTCCGGGAATAAGCCGTTGGGCGTGTGTACCTGTTGCTATCGCAACAAGGCACACGAGTAAAAGCATCGTCTTTTTCATCAGAATTTCAATTTGAGGTTATCAATATTTTTTGCACGGATTAAATCTTCGTTTTCCACGACTAAGGTCTGATGACGACCGCCGTTTTGCTCAAAGATGGTTACTTCCAATACTTTATCATCGGGCAAAGTGAACTGTTCCAAAGCAAATACCGAGCGTTGTGTCTGCAATCCGCCGATACGAATAACATCATTATAGGCTCTTAATGGTTGCAGAACTTGTTCCTGTATGGCGGTGCGTTTGGCAACTTTTTTATCGACTACTTTGAACGTGATAAAATCAATATTATACGGTATTTCACTTTGATTTTTTGTCTGTAAATGAAAGTACAATAAGCCGTTATGCGAATACAATCCACGCAATAGAAACTGAATACCGAACTTTTTCGAGCCGATATGTTTGATTTCTCTGCGGTCGTTTTGCCAGATCGTTTTCATGATCAGTCTGACCAACAGTGGCGATTCATTCCCCAGTTCCTTGAAATGTATATCGCCGGTAAGCCCCCTTTTGGGGGATTGAGGGGCTAAAAAGTCCTGCATCTCGATATTTAACTTTTCCGGTTCTTCGGCATATTTCACGTTAAAGGAGAAAAAACTTCCGTCGTTACAGATTACGCTCAGGTTGGTTTCCGTTTCAAAATCGCGAACGGCAGCCTTTACCCGAAGTACGTTGTCGGCATCTTCCGCTTTGCCTGCAATAATGTTACTGCTACCCAAATCAACGTAACGTATTTGGGAAGGAAAAATCAGGTGCACCGTTTTCTCGTAAGTTACAGAGAGTCCGTAAGGCAATACTACTCTGCCGTAGGGAATTGTCCGGCTCATTCCCTGATAGAGATCGCCCGTGTTACTTTGGGCATTTGATGTAATCGCCGCAGAAAGCAAGGCAACGAAGAAAAAGATTGTTTTTAATTTTAGTTTCATACAAATTGGGTTTTAGTGGTTTATAATCGGTTTATCTGTTTTGCATCAAAAAGAGCTTGTGACCGCTTTTGAGCGTCACCTTCACTTCACGCATCCTGTTCCCGAAGTATTGCGATGCACCCTGCAACAGTCCGCGCCCCGCATCGGCGGTCAGTTGTTGTCCTGCCGATGATGCAAACGTGAAACTCGTTCCGGCGGATTGTCCCATTCCGGCAGCAATTTCCTTGGCGGCATTCACTTCCAGGGAATTGGGGATAAAGACACCCGGCTGTCCGTCCAGGTCGTATGCCGAAAGGTTTACGGGGACAATCCGTTCCCGGTGTTCGATGCTGGTTACGGAAAGCGTCAAGCGGTTGCCCTGTATCCGGGCTACAGCCGTCAACAAGGTGTTTTTCGGAATATACATACCGGCTACGCGGGCCGGTTCCAACAGGCGCAAGCGCACGGTTTCGCCGTCTTTTAACGTTTGTGTTTCATAAACTGCCACTTTCAGCGTGTTTTTTAGCGGAATGTCGTCGACGGTTTCGGTGCCGGGAAGAAACGAGCGGTTGCGCTCCTGCATCTGTTCGGCCATAAACACGCTATCCGGTACTTCTTGATAAAGTGCAGAAACCACGTTTTTTACTTCGGGCAGTACGGTAAATATCGGCTCTTTGGTTTTGGCTTCCGCTTTGGTGTAAGCATTCGGCAACGGCTCGTCCATTTCCCGTTCAACGGCAGTTTCAAAAGGATTGGGTGTTGTCGCTTGTTGGTTTTGCGGCAGGTATTTGGCTGCCATTTCGTATGATTTTTCCATCAGTTCGAGTTGTCTTTGTATCTCCCGGTCTTCATCTACCAAACCGTTTTTCTCGTCCAGTTGTGCTTGCAATTCATCAATTTGTTGTTGCAAGATTTCCATTTGGGAGTTCTCTTCGTAGAAATTGCCGAGCGTGTTCCGGATATCACCGTAAGCCGATGCCGACCGGCTAATTTCGTTGCCTTTACCGGAACGATAATCCTGATCAGCAAATGATTCCCATTTTTCGAGACGATAATCCGACTTTTGAGTATCGCCGAAAAAGTCGGAAAGTGTACCCATTGTCCATTGACGTTCGTTCTCCTTTTGTTCATTCTCTGCCAGCTTGTAGGCAGTTTCCTTATCTTCGGGCAGTTCACCGCCGGATATTTCCGGTATTTCAACGTTTATTCCCTGTTCGGTTTGCTTTTTCTCTTTTTCGGCTTTTGAAGGTGCAAAAATCCAATACATTACACCGATAAAAACCAAAACCAACAACATATACACCAATACTTTCTTTCGCTTTTGAATTTCTTCGGGCGTGGGTAGCTTGCGTGTCTGTGGCTCCTCTCTTTTCTGTTCGTCCTGTTTCGAAGTTTTTTCTTCCGAAATAGTAGTCGAAGTTTCGTCGTTTTCTTTCATTGTCATAATTTGTGGATTAGTGGTTGTTTTACTTAAATTTTTCTGCTGATAACGTGTCCTTTTCGGGAACAAGCTTTATCGGTGCATCAATCAACGGGACAGGTTCAATGTGCTTGATAATTATAGCACTGTCATTTTTGTCGAATGCTCTGACAAGCATTATCAATGTCATTACCGCGTAAAAGAGCATCACAAGCAAAATGCCGTTCAGCTTTGCCGTGGGCGAAAGATCACCTAATTTCTGTTTTAATTTATTGTTAAAACGATTTCGTTTTTGGCGTATTTTTATCAAGATATTTTTCATATTCTTTTATCGTTTAACTGTCCGGATATCTCTGTTTTCACGAATAATAAAATTTTCGACGATAAAACCTTGCGGATTGTTGTCGGAACGGATGGAATTGACCAGACGGCATTCTGAAACCAAACTGCGTTCGGTCAGGTTGCTCGAACGGATGATGTATTGACGGGCAACGGTTCTCACTTCATAAGGATAGACCTCAAAATTGCACTGAATGCTGTCAATTTCGATACGCTGTTGGATATTTCCCGATATAATCCGGTTGTAATATCCTTTTTCCGTGAGGTCTTTGTAGTAGTTGAAAGCCGATTGGTCGGCAAGAAAAAATGCTCGCTTCATATTGCTTTCAATGGCTGACTTGTCGGGGGACAGCGTGAAGAACAGCTCATGAAAACGGCGGATGTGTTCGCGCGCTTCTACCGGACGGTTTGTTGCCGCATCTTGCGAAAGCGCAAGCATCAGTGATTTTCCGTTGTCCAACACATAGACTTTTTCCCGTTGTTTCTCGGCAAAAGCGTATGATTTCCAAAGAGAAAAACCGACTATCAAAAGACACACCACACCAAAAACAACGGCGTAAAGCCGTATCTGCCTGAAAGATGTTTCAATATTTTTTAATGACTTGAATTCCATATTTTTACTTTGTTTACTCTGTTTACTATTTTTTTAATTTTCCAATAACATTTCCTGCCACGGCTCCTGCACCGGCTCCCGCCACTGCACCGCTTTTTTGCACGGTTTGATTAATGTTTTTTCCGTAGTTGCCCATTCCGCCTGCCTGGATAATCCATCCGGCAACGGTAGGAATTACAAAATATCCGACAATGCCTATCAGCATAAAAATGATATAAACCACACTCGAACCGTCCGGAATATACGCCGGATTTTCAAGGGCTGCAATCTCTTTGCCTATCATCAACGTCTGAATTTTGGCAAGCATGGTACTGAACAGATCCGATACGGGCAGCCACAGATAAACCGAAACATAGCGGCTCAACCATCCCGTCAAAGTAGATTGGAATCCGTCAAACACGGCAATTCCGAAAGCAATGGGTCCCAGTATGGAAAGAACGATAAGGAAAAATGTCCGAATGGTATCGATTATCAGAGCGGCAGCTTGAAACAATATCTCCAGAAAAGATTTGAAGGCATCCTGCATCGACTTTTTCAGGTTGTACATCCCCCTTTCCAGATACATTGATGTAATGGTAACAAGGTGTTTCGGGTTGAGTCCCTGCATTTCGTCTATCTTTTTGTCAAACTCTTCGTTGCTGACCAAAAAGGCTGTTTCGGGATTTCTCAGCATCGCTTCCCGTTCCAATCGGTCGCGTTGTTCACGCAGTTTGTTCATATCCAGGGTTTGTGCTGCCATCATCTGATTAGTTCCTTTTACCACTGGCGAAAGCACGCTGTTTATCGTCCCCAAAACAATAGTAGGGAAAAACATAATACAAAGCCCGATGGCAAAAGGTCTCAAAAGCGGGTAAACGTCTATCTCTTCGGCACGCGAAAGCGACTGCCACACACGACTTGCCACATAAAACAGAGCGCCGAGTCCGGCAACACCCTTGGCTATGCCTGTCATATTGCCTACCAAGGGCATCATTTCAGTGTACAGCGTCCTTAGTACTTGATGTAAATTTTCAAAATCCATATAAGTTTTTTTACTTTAAGTTTTATGTTAATAAAAAAAGCGTCCGAAGAAAGATATCTATCGGACGCGAACTTTGATATATCGTGTGAAAATTTACCTAAAAAAACGACACATATTCTTATAATTCAGAAGTTTAATAGCGGCAGTATCATTTTCAAGATCTCCGGCATACAAAACTGTTTTATCTGTCAACCTCTCTTTCAGCAAGTTGCTTAACGAGTTAATGCCCGTTTCAAATTCAGGGTGATAGGTCTGAGAAGACTTGATTTCAAAGGCTGAATAATCATTTCCGTTTTTAAACAACAAATCCACCTCTACACCGTTGCTGTCACGATAGAAGTACAAATTGCTCTCTTTTCCACGGTTATACCGGGATTTAAGAGCTTCCATCACGATAAAATTTTCAAACAGGTGTCCCCGCATTTTATCCCTCGCCAACTGCTGTTCCGTTTCAATTCCCAACAGATAACAGGCCAAACCGGTATCGCAAAAATAGAGTTTCGGGGTTTTGGTCAGCCGTTTTCTCATATTTTCATAGAAAGGGGGCAATAACTTGATGATATACGATGCCTGCAAAACCGAAAGCCACGATTTTATGGTATTTGCAGAAATACCCACCTCGCCGGCAAGTTCGGAAGCATTGAATAAACTACCGATACGTCCCGAACAAAGCCTTAGAAATGTTTGGAACTGCATCATGTCTTTTATCTGCAATAAATCCCGGACATCTCTTTCCAAGTAGGTTTTTACATACGAAGGATAAAGCAAGCCGGGTATATTCTTTCCGGCATACAGGGCAGGGAAAAAACCATGAAGCATCAATTCGTCCAATGTCATCTTATCCGCTTGTTTTTTCACTTCGTTATACGAGAATGGCAGTAATTCCAACACACCGGTTCGTCCGGCAAGCGATTGGGTAATCTGCTTGATCACGGAAAACTGCGAACTTCCGGAAAGCACAAATCGTTTTTCGGGGCTTTCATCAACCATTCCCTGAATATAGGAGAGCAGATCGGGCGTATGCTGCACTTCATCTAAAATCATTCCTTCGGTATGTTGATTAAGAAAACCGACCGGATCGTTCAAGGCAAAGTGTCTGATATCCAAGTTTTCCAATGAATAATATGGGAGCTTGTCAAATATCTTTCGCAACAAGGTCGTTTTTCCTGATTGTCGGGGACCGGTCACCGTGATAACGGGAAAATATTGGTACATGTCAAGCATTATGCCCGTTATGTCTCTTTCTATAAAACTTTTGTCCATTATTTATGTAAATTTGAAGTTGAACTGCAAAAATACATAATCAAATTGAAGAATCAAAATAATTCACACAATATATCAAAGAACGTTCCCGAAATTAATCGGATATAGTTTTTAGTTGACGAATGTACAAGTAAACAAGTAGAGATTATCCTGACATTCAGCATTTCGTCTATCGCTATTGCCTCGTTTACTCGGTTTGCTCATCAACTTGTTTACTAAATTCTACCAATATTTGTCACTTACCGAACCGTACAAGTCGAGTACCCGTTGTGCGTCGTTCTGTTTTTTCGCACGCAGGTAAGAGACCGAGATGTTTTTGTTGGTGTAATAGCTGACCAATGAACGATATTCACTGATTTCTTTATAAATTTGGTCAATCCAATCCATCCGCTCCTTATCATTGAGTGAAAGGGTTGTGGGATTGACAATCTGTTTCAACTCTTTCAACAATGCCGCGCTTTCTTCCAAGAGTTTTGTGTAGCCGAATGCAATCGCGGTAAGCTCTTCAAAAGAGAAGTTTTTATCCTGCAGCATCAATTTGTAGCTGTTCACGTACAAATCCGAAATATCACCCACCATCAAGATGGTTTGCTGTACTTTTCGGGCATCCTTCACTAAATCGTTCACCTTACGCAGAGCGTCGTAATACTCTTTTCCCTGCTTATATACTTTCTCTACTTCCTTAAAGTTGTCGAGTGTATTCTTTACCGTTTTGGACGTCTGGATAATCTCTTTTGCGGTATTGGCAATACTGGTGGCAACGTTTATCGGATCGTTTACGATAAATTGGGCATTGGCGCAAAAACCGCTTAAAGTCAATGCCGTTACTAAAATTAAAAGTTTCTGTTTCATTGTTTTTGGATTTGGTTTAATATTCTTGCTTACTTGTTTACCAAGAGTTTTATTGCCCTCTCCATATCTCCGTCCAACGATTCCGCTTTGTTCATCACTTCCAATTTTTCGGTTTCTTCGGTAGTGTAGCAAAGGTATTCTTCACGAGATACTTCGGTGGCGTAAACTGCGGATTGCGTTCCGCCCAATCCTATCCAGACCTCTTTGTATTTCCGGTTAGGGGCGTTGTTCATATTGATGGAAAGTATTTGCGCTTTCTCCTTTTCCGTTAGTCCGAGCAGAGCCTGTATCTGATCGAATTTGTTCACATACTTGCGTTGGTCGAGTAAGATTTTGCAATCCGAATTGTTGATGATGCTCTCTTTGACTATCGGGCTGGAAATGATGTCGTCCACCTCTTGCGTTACCACGATGGCTTCGCCGAAATACTTGCGCACCGTTTTGTACATGTATTTCAAATAATCAGCCATATTTGCAGATGCAACGGCTTTCCATGCCTCTTCCACTATCAGTTGTTTACGAACTCCTTTCAATCGCCTCATTTTATTGATAAAGGCTTCCATGATGATAATCGTAACAACAGGAAAAAGTTCCCGATTTTCCTTGATGGCATCAATCTCGAACACGATAAAGCGTTTGTTTAAAAGGTCGATGTTTTTATCGGAATTCAGCAAAAAATCAAAACGTCCGCCTCTGTAATATTGCCTTAGTGTCGTCAGAAAATTATCAATGTTGAAATCGTCTTTTTCCACTTTGATGTCTCTCTTTTCCATTTCCGGGCGGTACTCATCACGCATAAACTCGTAAAAAGTGTTGAAGTTGGGCGTGATACTCCAGTCGGACTGAATTTTATGGATGTAGGCCGTTACCGCACTGCCGAGTTCGCCGCTTTCGGTTTTCGATATTTTCTCTTCTTCACTTTTCCAAAGCGTTAAAAGCAGGGTTTTGATGCTGTCTTTTTTCTCCACGTCGAACACATAATCATCCGTGAAAAACGGATTGAATGAAATGGGATTCTCTTCCGTGTAGGTAAAGTAAATCCCGTCTTCGCCTTTGGTTTTTTGGTGTATCAGGCTGCACAAACCTTGGTAGGAGTTTCCCGTATCCACCAACAACACATGCGTTCCCTGTTCGTAATACTGTCTGACAAGATGGTTCATAAAGAACGATTTTCCGCTTCCGCTGGGACCCAACACAAATTTGTTTCGGTTCGTGATAACGCCTTTTTTCATCGGTAAATCTGAAATATCCAAGTGCAACGGTTTTCCCGTAAGTCTGTCCGCCATTTTAATGCCGAACGGCGATGTCGAACTTTTGTAGTTGGTCTCCTGACTGAAAAAGCACAGAGCCGGCTCAATGAAAGTGTAAAAACTTTCTTCCGACGGAAAGTCGGCGGCATTGCCGGGCATACACGCCCAATAGAGCGTTGCCGTATCTACGGTGTTGTGTCTGGGTGTGCAGCCCATTAAAGCCAACTGACTGCCCACATCGTTTTTGATATGTTTGAGTTCATCCCGATTATCGCTCCACGCTATTACGTTAAAGTGTGCCCTGATGGAAGTCAAGCCTTGAGAATGGGCTATGTTCAGATATTCCTGAATCCACTGCTCGTTGATTTGATTACTTCGCGAATAACGTCCGAGCGAGTGCATATTCCTTGCGCTTTTCTCGAACTTACGCAGGTTCTCATCGCTGTCTTCGATAAAAAGCAGCTGGTTGTAAATATGGTTACAAGAGAGCAATAAGCCTACGGGGGCTGCGAAAGATAGTCGGCAGTCCGAACGGTCAGTCGATAATTTTTCATACCGGCTATCCGGACTAACCGCTGACGGTAAATCGTCGCTGTCCGAAAGGGTGTGCAGGCAGAGGATATTGTCGCCGATTTTCACTTCTTCCGCACCGAACGAGATATCTTCAAGCGGTGCGTGCTCTTTTCCTTTCAATGAAAAGTACTGCTCCAACAGACCTCCTTTTTCGCAGATTTCATCTTCCGAAAGACGGACAAGCGAAAAAAACCCGCTGTCGTTTAATATCCGTTCAAACTGACTCACACTTTCCAGAAAACGAAGAACGGTCTCCTTGTCCTTTATCTCTTTGGGTAATACACTTCCTCTGCAAAGCGTGGAAAAGTTGCTCTGCGTCGCCATTCGCTGTCTGGTGGTTTTCGTCAAAAACAGATAGCATTCGTGGTTGAGATAGGGACGTTCGTTGAAGTGCCGTTCAAAACTTCGGCTGAGAAAACTCAACTCTTCTTTTTGAATGCCGGACTGATAGTTCTCTTTTAAGAACCAATCCTGTTTATGCACTACCGTGAAATTTGGCATTATGCGTACTGCCTTGTTCCATACCGAATGAATGGTTTCGTACTCTGCGGATGTTACCGTGAACAGTTCGGGCAGTTCTACCCTGAACGCTACGGTAATGTCGGCATCTTTACTCACGATACAGCCATTTTCGACGGCAAGCAGTGGAAACTTATTTTCCAAGGTTGTCATTTTACTGATGTTTCTCATGCTCCTTTTCTTCTTTTTAAGAGTGAACGCATACGTTTTCGGTTGATTAGATAGCGGGGGTGATTCTTTCGGGCGGAGATTTTCATCAAGCCGTGCTGTCCGTACTTTTTATTCATCGAAAAGGTTTTCCAAACAATAAGCGTGGCGCCGCAAACCCCGAGTACTAGACAGAAGAATTGGCTAACGCCTACCATATAGAGGATAACTACAACGATGAACATTGCGAGCAGCCCGCCTGCGAAAATGAAAAGGTATTGGGCTTTTAAGCCTTTAAATTCGACACTTCGCCCCACACCTTTATTGATTTCGTATTCCGCCATTTTACAAGAAAAAGGAACGTAAAATAGTAGCTGCAACAATAAGGAACACACACGCACCAAACCACGATGCGGCTGTTTTGCTCGTGTCAGGATCGCCGGAACTGAACTTTCCGTAAACTTTTACTCCGCCGATAAGTCCCACAACGGCGCCGATGGCGTAGATGAGTTTGGTGGCGGGATCGAAATAGCCGGTTACCATATCGGTAGCTTTGGTGATTCCGGCGGAGCCGTCGCCTTGGGCGAGGGCGTTCATTACGGCGGCGACTGTGAGTATTGCCGCAAGATAGATTCTTTTTCTTGTCATAAAACAGTTGTTTAATGGCCTCCGCCTCGCCCGGATGAAGCGAAACGGAAGCCGGGTTGATAAATTGGATTTAGTGGTTTTGTAAATGTTGTTTACCTGTTTATTTGTAAACTCGTTTACTGTAATCAAATGAAATTCCGGATGTCGAAACTTCGCCAATCTTCGGCTGTTTGTACTTTTTGTGGCGAAGCATCAAGCATCTTGGCAATCTTCTCGTTAGCATCCGGCAACGCCTTCATTATTTTTTCCCATAAATCGGTATGGGCAAGTTTGACGGCAGCCGTGATTACGCTTTTTTGCTCATCGGGGCGTAACTTGTCTTTCTGTATCAGGTTCGTTACCTGTTGCAACTCATCGAAAGAGACTCCCGTGGCAAAATCATTCTCATTATCGGCTGTCGTGCGGTGCGCCTGCAACTCGGTTTCTTCCTCTTGCCAATCTACTCCGTCTTCGTCCGGGTCGGGGTCTTCCCGTGTGTCGGTTTCACCGGTTTGTTCCGTTCCGAAAACTTGGTCGAGTTCCTCGCTCGGAATTTCACGGGCAAAAGTAACCGGTTTATCTTCACGATTCTCATTTTGGCGTTCCGTGGCTTCAATTGGCTGTGATTGGCGTTCCGGTTGACGAGAAGAACCCATGATATCGGGTATTTTTGACTGTTTTCGAGTTGTCGGACCGGTGTGTCGTCCGCAACTTTTACGCTCGTCTTTTCTGCCTGTTTGAATGTAAAGAGCTATGGATAGAACAATAAATGAAAATAAGGCTATTACTGCTATAACAAGAAGCACTTGCCAAAAAATGTTTATAAAATTGGGTTGCATAGGGATTATCTGTTTTTATGAATTAGTGGTTTGTAATTTCTATCGAATACATCTGTTATCTCCTGTTCAAACATCTCAAAGTGATGCGTCAAAATGTTATCCAAGTAATCGGTAATGGATATTTCGTTATTTCCTATCACGCTGATTATGCGATTGATGCTGTTGTGGTAATCGGCACGGATATACACTCCTTTGCCCGAACGAACGGTTAAATCGGCTTTTTTTATAAAACGACTTTCATAATCTATCGGAAGTTGTCGATTTTTACGTTTCTTGTTTTCCCGAATCTCTTGTTTTTCTGTTTGTAAATCGTTGCCCCGTTCCTGTGGCTGATTATCTGCCGTCTTCTTTTCTGAAGCTTGACGTACCTGCTCGTTTTCGGCAAGAACCAACTTATCGTGTCCGGAACGTGTTTCGGAAACAATGGACATGATATATTCTTCGTTAATGGACGGTTTTCTGTTTTCTTCCATAAAAATCAGGGTTGAACGATTTGTAAAAATTCCGTGATAAACTCCTCAATCCGGGTGGACTTGGAAAGTCGCCTGTCAATCGGGAAGATGGTAGAGCGTGAAATCTGTCGATTTTCCATTTCGGCGGACATCTCTTTCCGGAACCGCTTGCTATCGGGAAGGTAGGTCTTCATCAGCGATAAATCCAATTCTTTGATTATATGGTCATAATGAGCATAAAGTTCCGATTTCTCCCTGCCGTCCACCATATTCCAAAACAGATGAATTCCTTTGATGCCGGTATCCCCGCCTTTTACCAACACGCCGTTCAGCACGTTCATAAAAGCAAGTGTGCTTTCCAACACCAAGCGGTCGGCAATGATGGGCGAAAAAATGTAGTGCATACGCGAAATGGAATTGATTACTCCTGCCGAGTTAATCGTCCCCGGCAAATCGAAAAACACGAAATCGAAATCAATCGGTGTATCTTTTAAAAATGCTTCTGCCTTTTGGATTACCTCATCGGGTTTGCTCGAAATAACAGGGTATGCCTTTTTGTTGATGGAGGTAAATTGCTCGTAAGCCAACTGCTTGAAACGTTCGCTTTCAATCACGGTTTTGGTGTCCCTGTCGCGCATTTTGGCAATACTCCATTGTGGATAATCGCAGTCAAATACAGCCACGTTGTACCCCATCCGGTAATGCAGGATGCTTGCTGTAATTGTAGTCATCGCGCTTTTTCCTACTCCACCCTTCTGTGTTGTGAAGGCAATAAATAATGTTTCTTTTTTCATGTGTTTATATTTTATTTTTTACATTATGGTCACATGGAACTCGCTATAATCATGTACTTGTGTGTAACTGATTTACATGCTCGTTTCATTTTTCAATCCTTTTTTAATGAATAATTCTGCTTTAATTCTCTTGTTGTATTGAATCACATTTTTGAAAAAATTTAATGTTTTGATTTGCTTTTTCGCTAATTATTAAAAGAGAAATTGTTCTATAATGCTGTCTTTCTTTTTAAATAATCCAATTCTTTTAACTTGATTATCAAAGATTTTAATTTTTGATTTGCTTATTTTCATGCCCTTTTTTTTGAATGCTTGCATGAAATGGCATTCAAGCAATATTGCATTCATAATTCTTATTGGAAATTGTGAATTAATTAAAAGGGCAACTTTTAAAGTTCAACTTCCATTGATTTATAATGCCGGAAATTTCATACTTTCTTTTTTTCTGCAAATAAAAATAGAAATTTCACGACTTTTCATTTCTGGCATTTCGTGGCGTCGTTTGGCAGTGTTTGGCGTTTTTACTACGAGCTTTCACGACTATTTTTTCCCATAATTTTGCACTGTATTGAACAGATGCAGGCTGACGTGCCTTTTCTGATAAATCATCTGCTGACTCTTTTCAATCGACTGGCTTTAATCCCGACACGGTCGGGATTTTCTGTTCACCGGAACAGAGCAAGTTGTGTTTTCAGGCACTCGAAATTTTCGTCGTGCCTGAAAACCCACTTTAAAATCCTCTCCGAAGTCGGGATTTTTTGAAACGGACTGATTTTATAAACTGAGATTAAAAAATGAATAAGATGAGTGAAAAAATGAACAATAGCATTACCCCAAAAGTCCACCCTTTGCGGGGATTTAGGGGGGCTGGTGGCAGAAAGCCCAAACTATCAAAGCGAAATAATCGCTATGTGGTACGTCTGACGGATGAGGAAAATGCCCGTTTTTTGGCTCTTTTTGATGAGTCGGGATTACAGACCAAGGCGGAATATATTCTCGCAGTACTCTTTAATCGTGAAATTAAAACGGTGAAAATAGATAAAGCCGGACAAGATTTTTATATGCGACTGACCACTTTTCATTCGCAATTCCGGGCAATCGGTGTAAACTACAATCAAGTTGTAAAGGCGTTGAAAACCAATTTTACCGAGAAAAAGGCATTGGCTTTTCTCTATAAATTGGAAAAAGAGACGGTCAAGTTGGTGGAACTGTCGCAGAAAATTGTGGCATTGGCAAACGAGTTTAAACAGAAATACGGCGTATAATGGTTGCGAAAATCGGACACGGAACATCGCTTTTCGGGGCAATTTCGTACAACAAATTAAAGGTGGACGACGAAAACGGCAAGGTGCTTTTCGCCCAACATATCATCGAACAGGCGGACGGAACGTATCAAATGCCGGACATTTTGCACTCGTTTGAGCCTTATCTGTCTGCCAACAAACGCACTGAAAAACCGGTCATTCACATTTCGTTAAACCCGAATCAAACCGATAAAGTAACGGATGATAGCTTTATCAAGATGGCTCAACAGTATATGGACGAACTCGGTTTTGGCGAACAGCCTTACATCGTTTTTAAACATACGGATATTGAGCGGGAACATATCCATATTGTTTCGGTACGGGTAAAAGCCGACGGAAGTTGCATTTCCGATGCCTATGAGAAACGGCGGTCGATGGATATCTGCCGGAAGTTGGAACAGGAATTTAACTTAACTCCTGCCGATAAACAGGAACGGCAAAACGTACTTCCGCTTCAAAAAGTGGATTACTCGAAAGGTGATGTAAAACGGCAAGTTGCCAATGCGGTTCGTGAGTTGGCAAAATCATACCGTTTTCAAAGTTTTGGCGAGTATCGGGCACTGTTATCATTATTTAATCTGACAGCGGAAGAAGTGAAAGGCGAACACAAAGGAAAACCTTATAACGGATTGGTTTATTCGGTATTGAACGAGAAAGGAGAAAAGGTCGGTATTCCCTTTAAGTCATCGCTTTTCGGAAAAACGGTCGGATACGAGGCTTTACAAAAGAAAATGGCGACGGACAAAGAGCGTTGGAAAATCGACAAGGCGACCAAAAACCGACTTCGAGCGGATATTATGAAAACTATTTCTGACTCAAAAAAACGAAAAAACTTCGAGAAAAATCTGCTTAAAAACGGTATTTCGGTGGTATTTCGGGAGAATGAACAGGGAAGAATTTTCGGTGTAACTTTCATAGACCACACGAGCAAAACGGTACTCAACGGCTCGCGATTAGGCAAAGAATTTTCGGCAAACGTGTTTCACGAGTGGTTTGTTAAGGGAAATAGACCCCAAATTCAGCCGGAAATTACCCGAAAACCGGAAAACAAAACGTCGTTTGAAAGCAAAGCTGAACTAACCGAAAACAATCCGTTTACCGATTTGGAAAAAGCACCGGAAACAAACGATGTTTTTCCGAGTGTTTCTTTACTTGAAACACATGGCGACGATTACGAAGATGAACTATTCAAACGTAAAATGAGATGCCCCTCCAAACCTCCCCGAAGGGGAGGCTTAAAGAGGCGACATTGATAAACTTTACAAATAAAAACAACTAAATTATAAACAATTCACTAACCAATTCTCCCCCCTCGGGGGAGTTAGAGGGGGCTGGAATTAGGAGGGGGCTTATTATGCAAAACGAAGACGATTTAAGAGGACTCGCCAAAACAATGGAGTTTATGCGGGCGATAAGTATATTATTTGTGTTAATCCACTGTTATTGGTACTGTTACGAGGCGTTTCGGGAGTGGAACGCAGCGATTGGTGTATTAGACAGAATTTTAATGAATTTTCATCGAACGGCAGGACTGTACAAACATCCGCTGATTACGAAATTCTTTTCGGTGCTGTTTTTGGCTCTCTCCTGCTTGGGGACAAAGGGCGTAAAAACCGAAAAAATCACGTGGGCGAAGATTTGGATTGTGTTGGGTTTCGGCATCGCTCTGTTTTTTCTCAACTTTTGGATATTGGCGCTGCCCATTGCCAAAGTCGGCGTAGCCGGATGGTATATTTTTACGGTTTCCGTTGGGTATATTTGCCTGCTGATGGCGGGGCTTTGGATAAGCCGTTTACTGAAAAACAACCTAATGGATGATGTTTTCAATATGGAAAACGAGAGTTTTATGCAGGAAACACGGTTGATGGAAAATGAATATTCCGTCAATCTGCCAACGCGGTTCTACTATAAAAAGAAGTGGGAAAATGGGTGGATTAATGTGGTAAATCCTTTTCGGGCTGTCTCGGTGCTGGGTACACCGGGTTCCGGTAAGTCTTATGCGGTAGTCAATAATTTTATCAAGCAACAGATTGAAAAAGGCTTTGCGATGTATATCTACGATTTTAAGTTCGACGACCTGTCCACCATTGCCTACAACCACTTGCTGAAACATACGGATAAATACAAAATTCCGCCGAAGTTCTACGTGATTAACTTCGATAATCCACGCAAAAGCCACCGTTGCAACCCGATAAATCCGGCATTTATGACGGATATTTCCGATGCGTATGAAAGTGCCTACACCATTATGCTCAATCTGAACAAAACGTGGATACAGAAACAGGGCGACTTTTTCGTGGAAAGTCCGATAATTCTGTTGGCCGCCATTATCTGGTACTTGAAGATTTATGAAAACGGAAAATACTGCACATTCCCGCACGCCATCGAGTTTTTGAATAAGAAATATGCCGATACATTTACCATTCTTACAAGTTATCCTGAATTGGAGAATTATCTTTCTCCATTTATGGACGCATGGGAAGGTGGAGCGCAAGACCAGCTTCAAGGACAGATTGCCAGTGCCAAAATTCCCCTTTCAAGAATGATTTCACCGGCACTCTATTGGGTAATGACAGGTGATGATTTCTCGCTGGATATCAACAACCCGAAGGAGCCGAAAATCCTTTGTGTGGGAAACAATCCCGACCGACAGAACATCTATTCGGCGGCGTTGGGACTGTATAACAGCCGTATTGTGAAGTTAATCAACAAAAAAGGACAACTCAAAAGTTCGGTAATTATTGACGAGTTGCCCACTATTTATTTCCGGGGGTTGGATAATTTAATTGCTACGGCTCGAAGTAACAAAGTGGCTGTGTGTTTGGGTTTTCAAGATTATTCCCAATTAACTCGTGATTACGGCGATAAGGAAAGCAAGGTTATTCAAAACACCGTTGGCAATATCTTTTCGGGGCAAGTGGTTGGCGAAACCGCCAAAACCTTATCGGAACGTTTTGGAAAAGTATTGCAGAAACGGCAGAGTATGACCATCAACCGCAGTGATAAATCCACTTCCATCAGCACGCAAATGGACAGCCTTATCCCTGCATCCAAAATCAGTAATCTTACGCAAGGGATGTTTGTGGGCGCAGTATCGGACAACTTCGACGAACGTATCGAGCAGAAAATCTTTCATTGTGAAATTGTGGTAGATAACGCCCGAGTAAATGCCGAGACGAAAGCCTACAAAAAAATCCCAGAAATCATCTCATTTTTAGACGATAACGGGAATGACACAATGCTACAGGATATTGACCGGAATTACAAACAGATAAAGGCGGATGTGGAAAATATTGTTTTTTCAGAGATGGCAAGGATTAAGAGTGATGAGAATTTGAAGCATTTGGTAAAAGAAAAGTAAGTTAGTTCCACAAATAAATGGTAATCATAGCCATCAGCACCGCCAAGCTTCGGCTAAAACAGATGGTTTTTCGGTTCAACCGTTTCAGGTGGGTGCGAAGTGTAAGGTTGTGACGTTCTATATGATTGGTAGAGCGGAAAGCGGTGCGGTGTATTTTTCGGCTGATAAGGTATCCGTAATTTTTAAATTTGTCGGTATAAATGGTTTGTGCTTTCGAGAGAAAAAGGCTTTTGAGAACAACGGACAGAGTGCGATTGGTGCGTCTGCCCACGTTAAAAGCCACCACCTGTTTCGTTTCCCTATCCAACGCGTACACCAACCACCGCAAACGGCTTTTCTTGCCGATGAATATACGCATTTCGTCTACTTCGTAGGTTTTGCCCACAGCAATGGGTGGCTGTTTAATATTGCTTGCTATAAGCAAAATCCGTTTTAGCAGCGTGGTAACGGAAATTGTCAATACGCGTGCCGTACTGCGGATGCCCAACCCTTCTTTGGTGAGTTGAATGATCTTTTGATTGGTGTCGGGCAGATAGGCTTTATAGGTGTAATCGGTTATAAAGCGTTTGTGGCAACGCTTGCATTGATAGCGTTGTTTACCCAAACTGTTTTTCCCGCTTTTGATAATATCCACTGACCGGCAATGCGGACACAAAAACTCAACTCGGTAGTGTCCAAAAAAGTGTGTATTTTTCATTCCTGATTTGGGATATTGTGTAGCGTAGCGGAACAATATCCCAAATCAGGAGTTTCCTTTCTTTTCAATTCTTCTATATTCCTAAATACAGACACAGGATAAGAATATGTAGTATTCTCTTTTTCCATTGCAACAGCTCCCATGAGTGCGATTACTGACTCTGCCGTAGGCATAGCACCTCGCATTTTCAAAACTCTTCTATGATTCCTGTTAAGCCTTTCAATCCAGTTGGTCGAGTAAATCATGCGTTGTACTACCTGCGGAAAATCCAAATAGGTAAAGTAACATATATTACGCGGCTCCTTGAATCGCTTTAAACGGGGGTATTTTGTAATGTACTTATCCACAAAAGTACACAAATTATTAAACCCTTGAATCGGTGTAATGGATTTTGTTTCTAATTTGATAACTTCTCCAAGTTCCGATGCTATGTTTTTCTTCTCTTTGTGAGGAAAAAAAGACAGGATGTTTCGCTTTAAGTGAACCGCACATAATTGGTGTTTGCTATTTGGAAAAACACGCTTAACGGCATCTTCTATGCCTATAAGAGCATCAGAAACAAACAAGCCGACACTTTCTACACCACGCCTCTGGAGTGCTTTAAACTCTTCCGCCCAAAGCAAAGCTCCCTCGGTGGGATGATTAACTATTGACAAAACTTCACGTGTCCCATCTTCTTTAACTCCCAGAAGGGTGTAATAACCTTCTTTGCTGACACTTTCATCACGGCGGGTATGCACAAACATGGCATCAAGGTAAACAACCAAATAGTGCTCTTCTAAATCTCGAGAAAGCCATCTGTGAACATTGGACTTACTCTCCTTCATTAAATAACTGATTTGCTGTTTACTGTAATTTTTGCCATAGACCTCTATTATACCCCCATTTAATTGGACTGTTTTCTCTTAAAGTTAAGATAGTTTTTCTAAATTTTTAAGCCGCGTTTGCATAATAGCAATTAGCGGGAGTTTTGTACGCTAAGGATTGATGGGGACGTTCCCCGTTATAAAACCGGAAGTATCCGTCCAAACCTTTCCACAAAGATAAACCATCTTCATAAACATTCAAATAGATGTGTTCATATTTTACGCTGCGCCACAGACGTTCTACGAAAATATTGTCGAGAGCGCGTCCTTTTCCGTCCATCGATATTTTTATTTCATTGTCGGTTAGCGCTTTGATGAATACATCGCTCGTGAATTGGCTGCCTTGGTCGGTGTTGAAGATTTCAGGCTTGCCGTATTGGTCGAGGGTTTCTTGCAGAACCTCGGCGCACCATTCTGCCGTCATTGAATTGGAGAGCGACCAATGAAGCACGTAGCGGCTGTGCAAATCAACTACCGCCATAAGATACATATACCCCGTTTTCATCGGAATATAGGTGATGTCGGTTGCCCAAACTTGGTTGCATCGGTTGATCTTTAAACCCCCAAGCAGATAAGGGTACTTCTTGTGTTGTTTATTCCCTATCGTTGTTTTGGGTTCCCGATAAATCGTTTTCCAATCGAGGATTTGCATCAAACGCCGAACACGCTTGCGGTTGACTTTATAGCCTAAGCCGACAAGAAGCGCGGTAAGACGTAAAACTCCATAAAAGGGTGTTTTGAAATACTGTTCGTCGAGCAAACGAAGAATTGCTCGGTTTTCTTCACTTTCGCCTTTGGGAACGTAGTAAAAGCTACTCGAGGAAATGGAAACAAGGTCTAACTGCTTGTTGACGGACAGGGCTTCATGATTGCTTTCCACCATCTTTTTTCTTTCGTCAGTACTTCTCATTGCAACTTTTTTTTTAGAAAGTCGTTCTCTACTTTCAGCTGCCCTATTTGAGAATACAGCTTCTCCACATCTATCGATTTTTCTTTCTTTTCTGGTTTATCGCCCGAAAATACCTGGTCAAAATTTTGTAACGCTTGAGCTTTCCACGCCGATATCTGCGTTGGAAGTAGCTCATACTTTTTGGCTAAACTTTCTAACGTTTCGCGCTCTTTTAACGATTCCAAAACGACTTTCGCTTTGAATTCTTTACTGAATTTTCTTCTTGTTATGGACATATTTTTTTTGTTAAAGATAATGTTTTTTCTCTTTCATTGTATATCTTAACTTGTTGTCCTGTTTTTGGGGAGTATTATACTCTTCAAAAACTGCTCCTACTTGCTCTGTGGTTAAACCCTTAGAATAGAGACTGAAAACTAACTTACGTCGCTCTTCATCTTCATCGCGGATAACTGCCAGAAGTGATGGGTAAAACATTCCGCTGCGGGTGCGAGGCACCTTTAAAAGCAACTCTTTACCTTCGCCCATAGCTTTGCAATAACGATAGCCGTTGCCGTATTCTCCCGGGTTCTCTTGCTGATGCAAAGAACGCTCAGCTTTCATAAATGCGTTTAATGTCAAATTTAAAAGCAAATGAGTTCCGCCTTTATTTGCTAATTCGACCAAAATATCCGAAATTTGTTCTTGTGTAAAGTTCATTTTTTGTTATGTTTTTAGTTCAAAAATCAAATATAATAAAATTTGACTTTACACACTTTTTTAGGACAGTATCCTCAACTCCCAATCTGGAGCATAAAGTCCCAAAACGTTCTCGTTGGCTCATTTTTTCGTTGTTTTTGGTTATAAAAATAGCGAAAGGCAAGGAGAACATCCCTGCCTTTGCGCCCTAAGTTATAATTTTAATCCTGTTTATCAATTGATTATTGGAGTAACTCCCGTTTTGGAGCATTACCCCAAAACTTTTGACTTGGAATATTGTCATCATCTTTTAAAATATAGTTGCGAATAAATATATTTTCATCAAAACGACACAATTTCTTTTTAAAAAAAAGAAATTGATTGTATTCATCTTTAAGGATAAGAGAGTCTATCGTAAGTTTTGCTATTTTAAATTTATATTTTTTTTGCAGATATGAAAACGGAAAATTAGCATCGATGTTGGAATAAATGTTATAGCTGAATCCATTTCGAATTATTACATTAATAGATGTTTCAAAAACTAAACTAACAACCTTTAATACAAAATTATTATTTAATAAGTAAGGATGTTTTTTCAAATCAATACATATATTTCCTTGCTCATCAAGTAATCCTCCAAATTTAATATCTCCTACACTATCAATAAGCATTATATAATTAGACGCATCATGTAATTCATTATTTAATAAAGTAATTCTAAAATGATAATCTTCCGTTACATCTTTTCTTTCTTCCTTTTTTGCGGAAAATTTTCGAAAATCATCGCAACTATTTATTAAAAGAACATTATTGTTTTTTATCTCAAATACACCAAAGCCATAATTGTAACTGATAAGGCCTCCCTCATTCAATAGTCTATAAGCAACAGAGTCATTTTTTATGACTAGAAGACTTCCATTATTGGATTCATAAAAGCCATCCAATTGGCAATAACCTTTTATAAAAAACAATAACATCATTGATATAAAAGTGACTGATTTTTGCATAAAGATAATTTTTATTTTTGCTTAATGTTGCGTTTACTAATTAAACTTATATTAGAAAAAGAAAGTCCAAAATCCAGCTCCAGCACCAATACTTTTTATTAAATTGCTGGTCGATCTTGGGGCAATTCTAATTGGACTTGTTTCAGAAAAGAATATCCTATATTTGTTGTTACCCCATAAAATTAGTTTATCGACCATCACAGCATGTTCTCCATTCGGAGATTTAAAGCCCATCATTACCCTTTTACCTTGAGACATTGCCGTGGCAATGTTGGAGAAATCTCCGGAAAAGGGGTTTATGGTTAATTTATCAGAAGAAAAAATATTAGTATTATTTATTAACGGTTTTACATCATTTGCATGTACTCCTAATCTATTTCCATTTTGAGAATACCAGTAATTAAAATCATATTGAGATTGTCCATAAGATTTACTGAACTCTTCCAAACACCTAAGTACGCATTCTCCATTCTGATTTCCAGGGTTATCTCTTACTGGAGAAGTATAGATTTGAGGTTTATCCTTTAAATATTTTTCACCGTCAGATGAAAGTCCATATATTAAACCTATAGCTGATCCTACAGCAGCTCCAATTCCAGAGAAGAAAACACCGTTCTTTAAAGCAAAATCATTATTTTTACTATGTAGATATCCTCCCGCATATCCGGTGGCAAATCCTGCAGCACCACCAAAAACTGTTCCTGTTAGACTAAAAGCAGTTGCAGTATAGCTCATCCCGAATTGAGCGTACATTGCTGTAGAACTTGCAGCCCATGGAGCAACTACTGCGAAGCCCCATCCAGCAAGTCCTCCGGCTACTGCTCCGATTCCTATGCCAGCCCATGTCTTACCCGATTTCCAATCCCATTTTAAAGGATTAAATTTATTTCCATTCGAAGCGACACCACCGAAATAACCAAAAATAGCTGCTCCGATTATTATTGACTCAATAATAAACTCCCCATCCTCATCCACATATACCAGTGGATTGTTCAAGCAATACGAGTATCTGTTAAAGTTCTGCGTAAAATCCGGTGCCTGCACATACGGGTCAGGCGATAAGAATCTTCCCAATACCGGGTCATACAACCTCGCGTTCATGTTGATGAGCCCGAACCACGGCAGGTGCTCGTGGCCGGTATATCCTCTGCCCAAGAACAAGGCAGGCTCGGTGCCCGGTGCATAAGCCACTTGTGTGGCAGGATTCCGTAACCTTCCCCATGCGTCGTAACTCAACTCTTGTTTCAAAGAACCATCGGCATTCGCCACTTGGGTAATACTACCCAAATAATCACGACAAATATAGTAAATTTTCCAATTGCCGCCTTCTTTTATGTAAACCGCAGGTGCAGAATAAACATCTCCACCCAAATAAAGCCTTTCGGTATTGGTCTGCGCATCCAGCTCATATTGATTGCCGATATAGTAGCGTGTCAACACCGGGGTGGTGCCGTTGGCAACATACATCTTCACCCGCTCGCCTGCGGCATTGTAGGTAAAGGCGGCGTTAAAGCCGTTCTCCGTAATGCTGTTTGGGCGTTGGTACGAGGTGTAGGTAACGCTTTGTTCCCTTACAGGCACAGCCGTTCCGGTGGGCGTAAGCATGGTTACTTGGTAAGGTTTGGCGGTATTGCCGTATGCCATGGTTCCCACGCCGGGCATTTGGGTGATGTTGCCGTTGTTTTGATGAAAATAAGTTTGGAGAGGGAAAGCTACCCCGCCGCTGCGGGATAGCTGTTGGTGTTACTTATGGCAGTTTGAAACTGCCGGTGTTTTGGGTACGATGCCTGTCCGACTATCGGCGGATTGCAAACTTGCGCCAAACGGGATAATTCTTGTTGGCAATAAAGTTTTGAAAAACCTTCTCATTGCTTTTAAAACCTTTCCCTTTTACAAAATTTGTAGTCTGTTCCAGAAAAACCATTGCAGAAAGATTTGGATCAAATGTGAAGTAACATCAGTAGAACTGAGTATAGGTTTTAACCAAGTTTCATCTTGTTCTTCATTATTTTCTTCGTCAAGTGCAAAAGTCCATATTGGATTTTTTTGAAATTCTTCTAAACTTACGTCTTCCATTGGCTTTGCTTTTCCGAAGATAATTCTTTCTTTTTTCTTACAAAAAAATATCGCCATAATATAATCCTTTTAGTTTCGCTTTTCTTAATTTTTGCATTGTCTGTAGTCCAATGATAATATCATAATTTTTAAATGCATAAGATGCAAATCTATATTCCGTTCTAAAAATAAAATCATCAGATATCAAGGAATAATCTTCTTTTTTAAATGCGGGGCTTACACCAATAATCTCATCATAATTTCCACAACACTCTCGATAGTTTATAAATTTCGTCTTGCGCCTCACGTAATCCAATGGGAAAATATTATTTACAGTTATAATAAAAAAGTCATTTGAAGATATTAATTGAATAAATTCCAAATTTGGATATTTATTTAACTCGCAAAAATCTTTAAATTGCTTGGACACTATATAATAATGATCATAAGTTACAAGAAAATCACAATTTTTTCTTTTTACTTTATAATTCAAATTGGGAACATCCTTTACCCTGTTTTTACATATAGGGCAAACATCAGGTCGCTGAGTCGTGTGCGGATACATATATCCTTTTTCATCGGCTCCTATTAATATTTTTGCTACCACGGTGTCCATCTTATTCCATTGTTTTTATGAAAATCATATCTTGCATCCCAGTATTTTATGCGGTGAGAATCATAAAATTGTTTGGTGGCATCTATTCTAAGCGAAGGATCAGGATTGAAACTCCTGACAACGTTGAGTAGTAGTGTTTTTTTACTGCATATGTGTTCGATGTTGTTTTATTCAAAATCAGGATATTTAATTTGATATGAACCTGTTTTCATTCTATTTAAAATTCTTTCAGGTTGGAAAACTATACCAATTTCGGCAGTTTGGTATTGATTCGGCAATTTCCCAACTTCAACGAAAGGTTCATTTATTCTCCATACCCACCAATCATTAGATGTTTTGACTTTAGGGTTTCCATAATCACCACTATCTCTAAATAAAATATTATCTGTTCTGCCAACATCGGCTGTATTACCAACCTTTTGCCATAAACCTCTTTTTATACCGCTTTTAGTCACGCAATGTGCATAAAAATCTACTTTATCATTCACAATTTCTTCTATCGATGGATTCGCTTCAATAGGATAAATTTTAGTAAATACCCTTATAACATCACTATTGAGCTGTGTCATATCACTGATAATATACTGTAAATATCTTTTATGATTATCGTCAATATTTGCAGAAAAAACATCTCCTATTTTCGTATTTTTGATTCTTTTGTTCATCTTTTTATTACTTACATTATTGGTGTTAACATTAGTATTTTATTCCATATTGGTTCCAATATTTAGGGCTAATTGAATTTATTTTATTGTATAATTGTCCTCCATTTTTGCCTAAACCGTATTTATTGATTAAATTTTGTTCCATAATTCTAGCATCTGTTTTATTTAAACCACCCTTAACAGTCCTATAATCTAAATTAGCCCGTTCTGTGCCAGAGTTATTATGTTCATTCCATCTAATATTTGGATCACGCTCTGTTCTTCCAACATATTTTACTTCTCCTGTATTAGGATCAATCCCTTCATAAACAGAGTTGGTGCCAGAGGCAGAGAACGTAGTATTACTCTTTCCTGTCCACGGATTAACATTATTATCTCTCCCATATTGTATTCCTGCAACAGTACCGGTCATCACACCAATTCCGACACCCATCAAAGCGCCTTGTCCGCCTTGTCTCAGCCCTTCTTCAAAACTGGCACCGCTTCCCCAAGCCAAACCGGCACTTAATCCGAAACCTACTGCAGCATTCGTCGCCCCTTGGGTCACCGCTTCCCGTAAAACCGGACTGGCAATATCGGAAGTCAGGTTGCTTATCGGTTTAGCTAAAGTGTTGCCCAATTGTCCGCCAAGATAGGAAGTTGCCACACCCAACGTAGTAGAAATACCAACCTGTCCCCAGTCAATATTCTTCCATCCGTTGGTGAAACCCTGATTGAGAATACTGTTGCCCCCGCTCACTAATCCTGCGCCAACAAGTGGCGATACGTACAATGATGCAACTCCTCCTACAAATCCAACGCCGAACAAAGCGGCACCGTGTCCAAAACTGGTAACATTACCTTGTATTAAGTTAACTGTAAGGTTGATAGCTCCTCCAATAATTGCTGCAATTAAATCATCAACTAAAAACCACTCCCCGGAAGGATCTATGTAAATTAGCGGATTATTCAAACAATAACTATACCTGTTAAAGTTTTGCGTAAAATCCGGCATTTGCACATACGGGTCGGGGCTTAAGAAACGGCCAAGCAGCGGGTCATACAACCGTGCGTTCATATTTACCAGTCCGAACCATGCGAGGTGTTCATGTCCGGTGTAACCTCTGCCTAAGAACAAGGCAGGTTCATTGCCGGGTGTGTATGCCACTTGCGTTGCAGGATTTCGCAATCGTCCCCATGCATCGTAACTGTATTCCGCTTTCAAAGAGCCATCGCTATTGGCAATATGGGTAATACTGCCCAAATAGTCTCTGCAAATGTAGTAAATTTTCCACACATTGGCTTCTTTTACGTAAACTGCCGGAGCAGAATAGGCATCACCGCCTAAATACAAACGTTCTGTGTTGGTTTGCGCGTCTAACTCGTACTGTTTGCCTATGTAATACCTTGTTAAAAGTGCTGTTGCACCTTGCGCTACGTGCATTTTTGCACGGTCTGCGCTCGCGTTGTAGGCAAACGTGGCGGTAATGCCGTTTTCGGTCAACGTGTTTGGGCGTTGATACGAGGTGTAGGTAACACTTTGTTCCCTAATGGGCACAGCCGTTCCGGTGGGAGTGAGCATAGTTACCTGATAAGGTTTGGCCGTATTGTCGTAGGCCAGTGTTCCTACACCGCCTATGGAAGTAATGTTTCCGTTGGCGGCATACACAATGGCTTGTCCCGCGGCGTTGATCAATCGGTTCAGGTTATCGTACTGGAAACTTTCGGTTTTGCTTCGGGTGTTGTCTGTACGGCTCGTTAAATTCCCCTTGGTAACATCAAAATTGTACGTGAAGTTTTGTATGCTTCCAACCGTTCTGCCGGTGGGCATACCGTAAGCGGTATAACCGTAGGTGCGCGCCAAAGCGCCGGTAGTGGCTTTGGTGGGTTGCCCCAAGGCGTTTTCTTCGGTCAGTTTCCAAATGCCGGTAGTGTTGTTGAGTTTAATTTCGGTGTTATGCCCGTAAGAATACACAAAATTCTCCGTGCCGATGCTTCCGTTTTGGGAAGTGTATTGCACGCTCGAGACGTTTCCTGCAGAGTAGGCAAAGGTTTTTTGCAGCCACTTGCCGTCGGGCGCGTTTTCGCGAGCGGTTGCCGGACGGTCATACGAATCGTACGTAAATACGGCCGAAGTTCCGTTGGTAGATGTCTCGTTGGTGAGCAATCCATCAGTATTATACACATAAGATGTATTGAATTCCGGACGGTTTACGTTGGTTACCCTGCCGTACTTGTCGGATATGGTAGTAACGGTTTTGTTGTTGGCATCTCTTACCGACCGTGTTTGCACGCCTGTAGGAGTATAGCTCTCCGTAAATATTTGTGTACCTGCGCTTGGGTCTGTAATGGATGACTGCCGTCCATATCCATCGTAGCCGAAAGAAGTAACCACGCCTCCCGGAGCCGTGATAGATGAGGGTTGCCCGTCTGCCCGCAGCGTGTAAGTGATGGTTCCGCCCGGGTCGCTCACACTAATCAGCGCGCCCGACGCGTCGGTTGTTTTGGTGGTAGCGATGCCGTTTTTGGTTTCCGTTACGCTCAATCCGCTGTAACTCCACGTGGCGGTTTTGCCGGATGCTTCGGTTATTTTGGTGGGACGGTTATAGGCGTCATACGTATAGGTGTTCCAATACGAGGGCGATGAACCTTTGAACGGAAGTGATACTTTTTCCAATCGTCCCTTGCTGTCGTACGCGTTTTCCACATATTGCCACTGTCCGTCGAACCGTTGGTTGCCCTTACGCAATTCGCGCCCCGCGGCATCGTAATGAACAACGGACGCGGGTTGTCCGGTAACCGTTTTGGTTACGGTGTATAGTCCTTGGCCTCCCCACGCCGGGGTAACGGCTTCTATAACACCGTCGGGGTTCGTAACGGATGTCTGTTGTCCCCAATCGTCAAACACACGGGTGGTTTGCCTGCCCTTGTGGTCGGTAACGGTTTTCGCGTTTCCAAACTTATCAAAATTGGAATAGGTGGTGGTTTGTCCCAACGCGTTGGTAGCGGTTGCCACAAATCGGCCGGAGGTGTCGTAAGTATACGTTGTTCCCAGAAATTCCGTTACGTTATAGGGCGCCGTTTTTTCGCTCGTTACGTTGCCATTCGCGTCATACGTCCAACGGGTTTCGCCTGTTTTGTTTGTTCCGCCGGCGCCGTTAAATGTTATCTTGCTTAACGGAAGCCGCGTAGTTGTGTTATAGGCAATCACCTCTTTATCTATCCATGAACTGCCGCTTCGGGTACGTGTTACCGTTTTTGTTAAAGGCTGCCCTATGAGATATCTTCCGGATGAAACTATGTTATCATACGTTTGAGCCGTTACCGTTTGTATGGCTGACGAACCATAATTGGCGGTTATCTTGGTGGGATTGTTGTACGCGTCGTACTCGTAATTCGTCCATACCGATACATTGGTTAATTTATCGGTTTCGGATGTATAGGTCATTCGCGGATTATTTTTCTTGTTCGTAAAATAGTCTTGCGAATAAGAATAGTAAACCGTTTTGTACGGAGAGTCAACACGGGTGGTCACTCCAAAGAGTTGGGGGTCGCGGATTTCTTCCACGGTAATATTCTCTACATACTCGTTGGTAACAACTTTCTCAAATCCTGCGAAACCCAGTCCCGTGCGGTGCATTACGGCGCCGTAATACGAGTAATAGTATCGTTTTACGGGAGTGTAGCTGCCGGTGTAAATATCGCTGGAGCGAAGCAGATTCAACGGAGCAATAAGAGAGAAATAGGGATAAGAGCGGTATGTGCTTGTAGCGTAATAGTTGCCGCTTGTTTCCGTCATACCCGAATATCCGTTTGTGTATCTGTTTCCGTAACTGTCTGTTAATGTAGTTAACAGGTTTGCCTTGCTGTTATCTTTAGTATATCTGTAGCAATTCACTTCTGCATCTTCTATAGCAATAAAATGGCTCATGCTATAATAATTACACACGTTGGACGGTAAAATTTTTGTTCCGTTAGGGATAGAAACCGAGCTTGCCAACGTGGACTGAATAACACCGTTTTTGTTGAGAAACAGACTGACTTGATTATTTTTTACCCGAATCAGATCGGCGTTACCGTCGCTGTTTATATCCATTAAAAGATATTGTTCGCCCCATTCCTTGTTTACGATGGACATGGTAGAACTTGCAAATCCTTTTCCGGTGGATAAGTAGGCTGTCCAATTGTTGCCGTTATTTACATATCCTAAATCAACTTCGCCCATAATCATTGAACCGTGGGTTGAGCAACATAAACTTCCGTTACCGTCCGGACCGCCGGGATATCCCGGCTGGGGGTTATAAGGATCATAGCCACCCCCGCACGATTGCAACTGGTTGCTGCATTCTCTGCACCTGGCGGCATACGGATTATTGGTGTAATATTGTTGCAGGTTTTGCCCGCAGTGCCTGCAATTGGTGTCATACATACCGGTAATTGGCTCCAATCCTCCGCAAAAAGGGCAATGATGCGGAGCCCAAACGGGCAATTCCGTCCATTGCGTGTTTTGATAGGATTCATTAGGCGGAACCAATATATCTACTTTTCCATCCGCGTTTAAATCCCCCAATACCGGGTTTTTATTGAACTGACTTCTGTTGATTGAACCGGTAGTATAGAGTTTTGTAAAATTGTTTCCCGACAGTCCGTACACGTCCATTCCCGACGAAGTAGCATAGCACAATTCCATTTTGCCGTCGCCGTCCATATCCAGCGGATAAATGTGGCGGTCATCGGAAAATCCTACTGAAAAAAGAGATGTTTCACTCAGTTTAGTCCTTGTCTCTAAGTCAATAAGCGCAAAGTATGAAGTCATACTCTGACCGGTAAAAGCTTGATTGTGTGTTACGGTTAGCAGTTGTGTTTTTCCCGTTCCTTTAAAATCGCCGAAAAGATAAATGCGAGACATCGGACTCCACGTTTCGTTTTGGTTGTTTACTTCGCCTGCTACCGTTACGTTGAACGATTGTGGGGAGAATGTGCTTCCGGAATAGGTATAGACCGTTATTTTCAATGTGGTATTACCTTGATATGTTCCGTTGAAATTCACTTTTACTATCTCGTCCACGCCGTCGCCGTTAACATCTACCGCCTGAATAGTCTGAAATCCTTCTTCCGTTTTGATGGTCTGGGTTTCGCTGTAAAATGTTAGACCCGGCGCAATCAATATGTCTTGGTCGGCCGGATATCCGCTGCCATAAATGGCATAACGACCGGTAACTATACCGAGAAATTTTTTTACTTTTTCTCCTATCTTAGTGTAAGCGCTGAATTTGCCGGGAAAAGTTATCAACCCGTCGCCAAATTTGTTCTTTATGAATTTTCCGCGCACATATACCGGTTGCGCGCCGGAAGTACTGGAGAAATAACTGGAAATGAATTGGCTGTATTCACGGGTAAGATATCCGGGTTGAGCGTCGTAATAATGCTCGTAGGAAAAACGCAGCGGATTGAGTGATGAACTACCCGAAGTACAATCAATTTGGGTAAGGCGTTGTACGTTATCGCTCAGCGCGTGGGTTAGCGAATAGGTGCACAATTCGTGCAACACGCCGTTTATCTTGTTGCGTGAAACGATACTTTTGAGTAGTTTGTTTTGAGAAATGGGAATTGTGGCAATGTAAGCTCTGGTAAAATCGGTTCTGTCGGTGTAATTAAACTGGATTTCCGCTTGATGTGTTGCAGTTGTTTTACCACCATAACTTACTTTTGTGAGGTAGTAGTTATTGCCCGATTCAATATAGTCAAAGTTGATTTTATACCCTTTTATGTCCGTTATTTCTTTAATCGGATATATATGCTTCATCTGTGTATTGTTTGTAAAACCAAATATTGCCTTACTTCCATTGGGATAAGCAACCGTGAAATAGGCTACATTTGCACCGTATAAATGCTTCTTAACCAATACAAACCCTTGTGCTGTCTCGTATTGATATTCGGTTAGCGAACCGGTGTTATTAACCAAACGTGTACCGTCTAACGCAAAAACACATTCGCCGGGTTTGCTCAAATCCACGGGAGCGGTAATTCCGTCGTAATGTATGGTCTTTCCGGTTACCGTTATGGCCGATGTTCCGGCAAGATTCCAGCCGTATCCCGCAACTCCGTTTCCTGCCTGACTATTATAGGCAATGGAAATTTGGGGTGCGGAGGAATTTACCGGGGCCGTGGTTATAGGCACAGAATACGTTTTACCGCCTGATGGTGTTATCCCTTCCGAAAACGGTATTTTCCCGATGTATTTTCCAAGATCCACAGAAGATGATTTTTCCATCGTCGCCGCTCCGGTTTTGTTGCCGATGTTTCGCCGCATTTGTACGGCTTCTTCATCATAGAGTTTTTTGGGAGCTTCGTTGTAGATATCTCCAAAGTCGAATGCTTTACGAATGTACCGGTAAAGGGTGTCTCCTTGGGCTGTTAATTCATATTCTACTATAATATCTTCCTTTTCGGATTCCGATATGCTGTCTTTTACTGCGTTTCTGTTAGGTGGCTGAATATTCAAACTGTCCGCACGTTGTTGAGAATGCAGTTGTCCTGTACACACAACAAGGGCGACGGACAATATAATTTGTCGTAAAATTGATTTCATGATTTTTACATAGTAATATTTAAATGGTTATTGCTTAATAATTTTCCAACTGGTAGGTTGTCTGTTCAATTGGATATTCAAAATATAAGTGCCTTTAGGAAAAAGGCTCATGTTTACTTGTGTAGTTTCTCCAATTATTTTGCGTCTTGCCAGCATATATCCGGCCAAATTGAAAAGTGAAAATTCACCCTGCATGGAAGGTTCGTATCCTTTGATAAAGATGGTTAATTCGTACTGTACCGGATTGGGATAAATTTTTATCTGCTTTTCGGTCAACATTTCTTCGAAAAATATAGAATCGGCCTGATTTGCGGCAGCATCGGCACTGCGCGTTCCCAGAACAATCGTACGGCTTATGCGGTTACCCGCCGCATCGTACGCGTAAGAAAGTTTCTGTTGCGCTTTGATATTCAGTGCGGATAACAGTATAAATAAAAATAAAATAATTCTTTTCATGATGTAAATTGATAATTTGAGGTGTTTTTTAATCTCTTTTTAGTTGAGTTTCTCTTTCTTGGGAAAACAATTTAAAGTGGGGTAATGTAATTTCAATAGGCAGCCTCCTTTCTTACTTATGTGTGAATATTATTTGACAATAATTTTTTTAGAAGATTGTTTCTTGTCAATGACTACTTTAATAATATAGATTCCCTTAGATAATGCTGCTATGGAGAATGTTGTTGTTTTTTCGGAAATTTGTCCGTTCAGAAGCTGTCTGCCCAGGATGTTGTAGATTTCGTATTTTCCGGGGAATTTCAAGTTTTCTCCGGTTAATTCTATTACGATCTGTACGCATGACAAACTGGTACGGATAATAAACAGGCTTCCACCGGTATCATTTTCCTCAGAATACAGATATTCTATTTCTTGTGTGAGGCCGGGGAATTTAGCATAATTTTCCCCCGGATATTGTGCATATAGTCCGGTTATAGAAAACAGTAATACAATGAGCCATACATTCTTCATAATTCCAACTTAATGCGAATCCAGAGTTGAAAGTTCCAAATTCAAAGTTAATTTAATTTGTTTATAATCAGTAAAATAAGTGCTTTTTTATTTGCTCATTTCCCTGAAAATCACTATCTTAGAAGAAAAATCCCACT
>JAEZZZ010000139.1 GCA_023418255.1 Bacteroidota bacterium | reverse complement strand
ATTTTCCTATCATAATTTGCAAGGTTTTACTCTGTAAAGATACGAAAAACGGCAAATATATACAAGAAAAATAGCGGTTATTTTTCTGATAATCAGAGGAGGTGGATGCTTTTTAAGGAGAGACTATCTATTACGTGAAACGTGGCGCGACAGCGCGGTCGCTATTGTTGCCACATATGAAAGTATTTCATGTAATACTGTCTTCCGTTTTTTGTCTGGATTTTAATAATTTCTGACTGGGAAAGCAGCCTTATTGCTTTCCGATGCCGAATTCACGTACACATACAGTTTCAAAGGTGGAGGGGAGTTTAATCTGTCGGCAAAAAACATTTTCGACCACGTGCTTACACCTACACGCTATACAATGAACTGACAGCTATACGAAAAAAGCACGTTATCTTCCGCACAATAAACTGACGGTGTGGCTTTTAGGATTTCGGGAAGAATTAATTATAAAAAAACTACCAAGCGCATACAGCTGAAAGCAAAAACCTTCGATATGATTCAACAAACGCTGCTTCAGTCGAAATAACCCGGTCATTTCGATAGAGAAAAGCCGAGAAGTATAAAAACATAAACATTCTATCGAAAATAATAAAAAAGTTGTACCTTTGTCAAAATTCTTAAAAGTCGAAAATAAACATATTTTATTGAAATTACTATTATCTGAACCTAATCGAATGAGTGATTTTTTACCGGACTTAGGTTTCTCCGATGCTAAACTTTTTATCACTATGAGATAACAAAAAAAATTATGCTTTGCACTTTTAGTTTGACGTGAAAGTATCTTTATCTGCATGGTTAAAGCACAAAAAAGACACCACAATGAGTATAAAAAACACTCTTCCCATTTATTAAATAAAAAGAGAAATCAAAAAATACAATCATTTTATCAAAATCATTAAATTTAAGAGAGTATGAAAAAAAAGAAAATTTTCGACATGTGTAAAAGTGGAATTTTCACTCTGCTTCTTACACTATCTTTTTCTACATTACATGCGCAACAGCTTACTGTAAAAGGCACTGTTACCGATTCAAAAAACGAACCCCTAATCGGTGTAAGCGTTGTTGTGCAAGGCACCCAAAATGGAGCATCAACGAATATTGACGGTCAATTCGTGTTGAGCGACGTGCCGGGAAATGCCAACCTTGAAGTATCGTACGTCGGGATGAAAAAACAGATTATCCCTATAAACAACCGTCAAGTTATTGACATAATACTCTATGAAGATACGGAACTTTTGGATGAAGTTGTTGTAACGGCATTGGGTATCAAACGATCAGAAAAAAGCTTATCTTACGCAACTCAAAAAATTTCGGGCGAAGAGATGACAACCGTTCCCACGTCTAATATTTTGAGCAGCTTAGCCGGAAAAACAGCCGGAATGATGGTCTCTAATGCGGGAGCCGGTGTTGGCAGTTCGGTGAAAGTGGTCCTTCGGGGCAACCGTTCTATTTACGGAAACAACCAGCCTTTGTATGTAGTTGACGGAACTCCTATAAACAGCAAATCATTTACCGGTGGAACCAATGCCGATGGTGGTTATGGTGGCGAAATCGATGCCGGTGATGGTCTTGCAGGGCTGAATCCCAATGACATTGAAAGCATCAACGTGTTAAAAGGCGCTTCGGCGTCGGCTCTCTACGGTTCACAAGCAGCCAACGGTGTGATTATGATTACCACAAAACGTGGCGCGAGCGACAAAACTTCTATTAACTTCAGTTCTTCCTTTCAAGCAGACATTCCTTATATGACTTATCGTTTTCAGGATACCTACGAAATGGGTTCCGGAGGGAAATCGCAACAGACCAATATGCAATGGGGTGCGAAAAACCCTGGCAAAGACCTGAGCAACAACTTCATAAACGAATTTTTCAATACAGGTAGTTTATGGACAAACTCGTTTGCAATAAGTGGCGGAGGCAAATTGACACAAAACTATCTTTCTTACCAAAACACTACCGGAAAAGGCATTATGCCAAATAATAAATTTGACAAACACAACTTGGCTCTGCGTTCGCACACATCATTATTTGACAATTTTGTGGAAATTGACGGAAGCATTGCTTTGATGAAACAAGACATCGAAAATGCTCCATCCTCACCGGGACGCTACTTCAATCCTATTGTCGGATTATATTTGTTTCCGGAAGGAACAACAGAATTCAATAAATTCAAAAATGAATTTGAAATTATTGCTCCCGAAAAAAACATCATGAAACAAAATTGGACACACGAGGAAGACATCAATAAAAATCCCTATTGGTTATTAAACAGATACAGTTACAATTTTCACGTAAATAAAGCCGTTGCCAAAGCAAATCTTAAATTCAATCTTACCGATTATTTGGATTTGAAACTCAGAGGAAGTTACGACTACACAAAAATGAATTCTAAACGCAAAGTTCACTGGGGAGTAACGGTGATTACCGGAGAACAAGGCGGAAGATATGAAGTGTATAACGACGCGATTACGGAGAGATATGCTGACGCATTGTTGAGTTTCAACAAAACATTTGATGACTTGAGCGTTTTGGCAACTTTGGGAACCTCTGTTTCTGACTATAAAGTTGAGAAATTAGGCACACGAATCAGTCTGCGTATCCCAAATTATTTCTTTTTGAACAACTATGTGGGCAGACCAATTAACAAAGAAGAAAAAGAACACAGACAGCTGCAATCGGTATTCGGAACCGTTTCATTCGGATGGCAGGATATGCTTTATTTAGACATGACGGCCCGTAACGATTGGTCATCTACGCTTCCGGCAGATAATCGCAGTTATTTCTATCCTTCCGTAGGCGCTTCTTTTATTTTTACTGAAATGCTGAATAAATCAGGCAATCGTCCAACATGGTTGACTTTCGGCAAAGTACGTGCTTCGTGGACACAAGTAGGCAACGATATGCCTTGGGGTAAAACAATCGTATATGACAAGTTGAATGATTCGGGAGACGTTGAAAAAAACACTATTGCTCCTTTCGAAGATTTAAAACCGGAACGCTCAAGTGCAATGGAATTCGGCATGAATCTCCGTATGTTAGACAATCGTTTGGGATTGGATTTGGCATACTACAATACAAACACAAAAAATCAATATTTCTTGGTAGATGCTCCTTCAGGAACAGGATATTCAAAATACTTCATCAATGCCGGAGAAATTAACAACAAAGGCTTTGAGGCAACGCTTGACTATGAAGTGGTGCGTTCGAAAGATTTCTCTTGGAATACCACGCTCAACTACACCACAAATACCAACGTAGTGGTTTCTCTTCCTGAACAATATAAAGAAACCGGCCTGAAACTAAGCACCGGTGGCTTTACATATTTGCTAAAGGAAGGAGATAAATGGGGTGAAATGTATATGAAACGCGTGAAGCGCGATGAACAAGGACGAGTGATTGTGACCGAAAAAGAAGGAAAACAACAACTACAAGATGACAGTAAAGAATCACATATCGGAAATGTAATGCCGGACTTTATGTTGGGTTGGAACAACCATCTTACTTATAAAAATTTCTCTTTGAGTTTCCAAATCGATGGTCGATTCGGAGGAAACGTTACTTCATCAACTCAGTCTTTCTTAAACAAATATGGTCGCAGTTTGGAGTCAGCCGAAGCACGTGATGCAGGCGGCATATCAGTGCCGGCAGTCACTCCTGACGGAAAAGAATATAACAAAGCAATAGATGCGCAAACATGGTACACATCAAAAGAAGGTAATTTGGCAATGTACAAAGCCACAAACATTCGCCTGCGTGAGATATCATTAGGCTACACACTTCCAAAACGCGTACTCGAAGGCACTAAATACATCAGTAACGTACGTTTGTCACTCATCGGACGCAATCTTTTCTACATCTATCGCGATGCTCCGTTCGATCCCGAAATGGTACTTTCTACGACGGCTAACGCCGCATCAAATGTGGACAATTTCAGTATCCCATTGTCAAGAAACATTGGATTCAGCTTAAACATAAACTTCTAAATAAAATAGCATTATGAACTTAACAAAATATATATCTTATGCTTTGATTGCCGTACTGACAGTGACGCTTTTCAGCTGCAATCTGGATAAATTCGAAGAATACAATACCGACCCATATTCCGTGACACCGGAACATCAAAAAGGCGATTGGCTCTACTTAGGAGGCTATATCACACAAATGGAAAAATCTATTTATAGCAATGCCAACAACTGGGATTGGGATTTTCAGATAGCACAAAACTTAGGCGCGGACATCTTCTCTGGATACATGGCGCCTCCCACACCATTCAATGGCGACAAAAACAACGCCAACTATAATTTGATGGGAGGATGGAACTTGTGGTCATTCAAGATCTATAACGAACGCGTAATGGCACCTTGGTTGAAACTTAAAAAACTCACAAAAGATAAAGATGAGTTTTTGGAAATTTATGCCGTAGCAAATATTCTTAAAGTAACAGCCATGATGAGAAATACCGACACATACGGTCCTATTCCTTATTCAAAATATGGTGAAGGCGGAGTGTCGGTAGCATATGATTCTCAAGAAAGCGTATACATGCAGTTTATTCAAGAATTGGATGAAGCACAAAAAATCCTTCGCGACTTTTTTGAAAGTGATCGAAAAGACGTCAAAGCAATTCAACTATACGACATCGTTTATCAGAGTGATTACAAAAAGTGGATGCGTTATGCAAACTCATTACGCCTTCGCTTAGCTGTCCGAATCTCGAAAGTGAAACCGGAACTTGCACGCCAAGAAGCCGAAAAAGCACTGAAAGATGAATATGGCGTGATAGAAAACAACAAGGACAACTTTATCGTTTCTACCAAAACGATGAAAAATCCGCTGAATATCTTAGCGTATGCATATAACGATATCCGTATGAGTGCTGACATGGAATCTATTTTACTGGGACTCAACGACCCACGTATCGAAGTTTTCTTTGCCAAAGCAACAGATAAAGACCCAAAAATCAATGGTAGATATGTTGGTGTTCGCCAAGGTATTAACGTGCTTAATAAAGGAATACGCGAAGGATATTCTAATTTGGGCGAAGCGTGGAAAATGGGTAACGAGTTCAATAATGATATCTGTCTACTCAATGCTGCCGAAGTATGTTTCTTGCGTGCCGAAGGCGCACTCCGCGGTTGGAAAATGGGTGGAACGGCAAAAGATCTTTACGAAGAAGGCATCAAGCACTCTTTTGAATATTGGAAAGTGGGCTCTCCGGATACTTATACTCAAGGAACAACTAAACCGACCAATTATGTAGACCCAAAAGCACCGGAATATAATGCAGATGCAGCTTCTACCGTGACCGTTAAATGGGATGACGGTGCTTCAAAAGAAGAACTGCTGGAAAAGGTTATTACGCAAAAATGGATTTCTATTTTTCCGGATGGGCAAGAAGCATGGACAGAATTCCGTCGCACAGGATATCCAAAACAATTCCCGATGGCAGTAAACAATAGTGCCGGCATTATTGATTCCAATATCAAAATCCGTCGTTTACCATTTTCTGAAGACGAATACAGAGATAACAAAGCGGAAGTTGAAAAAGCAATCACATTGCTAGGTGGGCCGGACAACGGCGCCACACAACTCTGGTGGGATACCAATGCCGGAAAATCAAATTTTTAATCAGGTAATAAAACCTACATAACTATAATTTGAGAGTGTGTCAAAATAGGCACACTCTCTTTTTTCAACAATAACGCCTTGAAACCCTAAGTTCTATGAAGTCTTGTACTTCCTCTGAAAAAGCAAATCAATTATTTTACTACTGAACAGAATTTTGTAAGCATTCCAAATCAACACCTTGAAGACATAAAACAAATCGATTGCTCTCATTTAAACTAAACGTAACGTCTTTCGGTAAAGATCGAAAAAAATAAAATGACCTAACCCGCATTATTCATGAAGAACACTTTCCATTTTCTTTGCCCCTCTTTTCCTCTGTGGGATGAATGGTTTTACTATTTTCTAATCCGATGATTGTTTTTTGAACGTTTCTTACTCCGCAAAAACA
>JAEZZZ010000135.1 GCA_023418255.1 Bacteroidota bacterium | reverse complement strand
ATTTTCCTATCATAATTTGCAAGGTTTTACTCTGTAAAGATACGAAAAACGGCAAATATATACAAGAAAAATAGCGGTTATTTTTCTGATAATCAGAGGAGGTGGATGCTTTTTAAGGAGAGACTATTTAGTAATTCTTTATATGTTATATTCTTTAGAATGTTAATTTTGCTCCTAATGAATAAGTTGATAAAGCAGGAAAATTACTTGTGACAACTCCGCCTTGCACCTGCTCAGGATCAAAGCCTCGTTCTGCACTGAAATAGCAAATATTGTCTCCTTGCAGATAAATTCTAGCAGAAGAAAGATGAAGTTTCTGTGCAGTCTTTCGAGAAAAATTATATCCTAAACTTACAGTTTTAAGTTTAAGATAATCACCTTTGCGCATATAAAAAGTTGACGTGTATGCAAAAGAGCCTGTGTAATTGTTTATTTTAGACGTTGTTAAACGAGGAATATTGGTAATATCATCTTTTTTTTGCCAACGATTCAACATATCTTTATGGAATATTTTTATAGTATTGCTCCCTGAATTTGTGAGAGGAGCGTAGTCAGCCATCAAAATTTTTGCTCCTAGTGAATAGTTGAATAATACCCCCAAATCTACATTTCCGAATCGAAAAGAATTGTAAAAACCTCCGGAAATTGTTGGAGTATAATTACCAACCGAGTAGCGTCCTAAATTTCGAAATGTTTTGGTAGAACCATCATCAAGAGTAATGGTTTTGATGATCGTTTCATTCCAATTTTCAGTTTTAATACGTTGTCCTGTTATTTCGCCTGTTTTTGTGCTAACTTCATCGATATACCACTGTGGTTTACCGTTTTCAGGATTTACGCCGGCGTATTCTCTAATAAAAAATTCAGTTGTGCTTTGTCCTATTTTGTATATTCGATTACCTGTTACAAACTCATCTTGATTTAATGCTAGAATTTCATTCTTATTATTTGCAATATTAAAACTCGTACTCCACTCAAAGTTCTTGTTTTTTATGTTTTCAGTAATAATGGAAAGCTCCATTCCTTTATTCCGCAAACTACCTATATTTCTAAGTACATTTTTAAAGCCAATGGAAGGTGAAAGAGGCGTGTTGTAAAACAGGTCGTCTGTTATTCGATTGTACCAATCACATGTCAATTGAATTCTATTGTTGAATAGTGCTGCATCTAGCCCAATATTGAACTGCTTATTGACTTCCCATTTCAGACTTTTGTTCGCTAAGCTGGAAATGTAAACACCGGGTAATTCCATGAATGTATATCCCATAGAATAATAGGATCGGTAATCGTGTTTTCCTATATTGCCTGAAGTACCATAACTCGTTCTTACTTTTAAGTTTGATATCCATTTCACATTGCGAATGAATTCTTCGCTACTTAACAACCATGAGGCTCCAACACTCCAAAAATTCCCCCATCTACTGTCGGGATGAAAATTTGAAGAGCCGTCACGCCGTAAGCTTGCCGAGAAAAAATAGCGATTTAGAAGGTCATATTCGCCACGCGAGAAAAAAACCACTAAACGCTCTTTTGATGATGTGCCCAATCCAATGGAAGGTTTTAAAATTGTTGCACCATTTACCAATTCATCCATTCCTTCGAATGCAAATCCGGTTACGGAAGCATTAACACTTGAAAATGAGGACTCATTGATTTCTGTTCCTGCTAATAATCTTATTCGGTGATCAGAGCTCCATTGTTTATGATAACTCAATATTCCATTGGCTGTCCAATTTCCCATTTGTGAAGTGTTTACCGATAGTAACCCCTTATTTTGCTGCCTCCAAGGGTTCTGTTTCGATAGTTTTTGCTTTTTGTGTCAGCTACATTATAAGCATACGTAGCTCTGAAATTCAGCCCATTTTTTAAGTCTATTTCAGCAAAGAAGTTGCTAAAATAATACCGCCTTTTGCTTCCGCTTTTATCTAAATCAAGAGTTCCTAATGGATTTACACCTCCATCTTCAGATGTTACATCCGGTCTGCGACTATTCAATATATTTGAGGGTCCATTGCCAAAATCCAATAACGAATTTGCATTCTCGTCATACATAGGGTTTCCATTTTCATCACGTTTATACAAAGGATACAGACCAGGTGTTAGGCGAGCATATGTCGCAAAATCGGAATAGCCATTATTGATACTGTTTGTCTTTGATTCAGAATGTGTCATCCCGATATTTACACCAATTTGCAGGAATTTGTTAACTGCATATGAGAGGTTTGTGCGAACTGTAAAACGGTCGAAACCATTATTTCCCGGTTCTAATCCTTTTTGGTTAAGATAGCTTGCAGAGAGATAGTATTTCATTCTATCTGTAGCATCATTGATATTGATTGAATGCTCATGCCTACTGCCCGTTTTTATTAACTCTCTTCCATAATCTTCCCACCACAACAAACGTGCCGTGGGATCAAGTTTTCCGTTGATATCTACCGGTTGTTCCTTGTCATAGGCATTGTAACCAAAAGTGTTTAAAAGTTCGCCCGTTGCATATTCGGCACTCGAAGAATAGTTTTTGCCAGCGGCTGTAAGAAGTCCGGGATTGTCATCTGCTCCGTTGCGAAGAGCTTCCCACGACAATTCATAATAATCTTTAGGTGAAACCATTTCATAATCTTTACCTGTTCTTGTAGATATACCAAATTGCCCTGAGTAGCTAATAGTCGCTTTTTGGTTTTTAGCTTTGCGTCCCTGTTTTGTCGAAACAAGAATTACACCATTGGTAGCTCTTGCGCCATACAATGAAATTGCAGCAGCATCTTTTAATATTGATATAGATGCAATATCTTCGGGGTTAAGTAACCCCAACGCATCTCCCGGGACTCCGTCAATAATATATAATGGCTTTATGCTCGAATTGATCGATGATGCACCTCGAATTACAATATCCGGCATACTTTGCCCATTTCCTAATGATTTGTTCTCAAGCCGCAACCCCGGAACTATACCCTGTAAACTTGTTAAAACATTATTTGATTTGTTTCTTTGTATATCATCTGCTGAAAGTGAAGCAACAGAACCTGTGTAAGTCTTACGATCTGTTGTTCCGTAAGCAACCACGACAAGTTGTTGCATCTCCACAATATTCGGATATAAAACAATTTTTAACTCTTTGTTGATGCCTTCTTTGGCCAATATACTATGCTTTTTAAATCCCACAAATGTAAAAAAACACTGTCATTTGCATTGTTCATTGGCAGAGAGAATTTTCCATTTAAATCTGTTGAAACACCATAGCGTCTGTCTTTGGTAAAAATGGAAACGCCCGGTAATGCTTCTCCTAAGTTATCAGTAACCCTGCCTTTAAGAACAATAGGTTGCTGCTGCATAGCCTCTTTTTGCATTGTTTGAGTTATACCTTTCTTCTTATACACCGAGACTTGTCTCTCTATCACTCTGTATGCTAAATCTGTATTTTTGATTAGCATGTCCATAATTTGCTGAATGGAACTGTTTTCAGCCACGAGGTGTGTTGAGTGATTCAATGAGGTTGCGGCATCATCAGCAATAAGGAAGACATAGTCGCTGTTTTTTTCGATATACGAAAATGCCTCTCCGATGGTTGTGTTTGCTAACCTCACCGACAACTCTTTTTGTTGCGAATAGATATTTCCTGCCAAAGCACTGAAAGTGCAAAGGGAAAACAGAAGAATAAAAATCTTTGTGAGCTGTCGCTTTGTGCTGCATCTGATTGAAGCGGCACGGATAAAGTTGTTTTCTTCTCTCATAGATGTGTACAATTATTATTATATTAAGTGGTTATCTGTGTAACAAGTATCTTTATTCTCTATTTTTTTTACGGATGATAATTCGGTCATCTTCTCGCATATAGCGCGTTGAGGATAATATGGAAACCGAAGTCATAACGCTATCCAGACTGCTTGATAGGAAGAGTTTACCCGAAACAGTTTTTTCATTAAGCTGCACATCCCCATTGTTTTCGAAAGAGACATTGTAGTATCTACCAAGTTTTCGCAACACCTCTGCCATGGATGTTTTATTGAGCTCGATGACACCGTCGCGCCAACTGATATATTGCGAAACATCCACATGCTCTTTTGTCACGGTATGAGACGTAACTGTTGCCATTTCGCTTGGTGTCAGCGTTATGCGTGTATTATTCTCTGTTTCAACCTGAACTCTTCCTTTCACCAAAACTATCGATTCGGTTGGCTCTTCCTCGTAAGCCGATATGTTAAACTCTGTTCCCAATACCTGAATTGTTGAGCGTTCTGTATGTAGTCTCTCCTTAAAAAGCACCTACTACCTCTGATTATCAGAAAAATAACCGCTATTTTTCTTGTATATATTTGCCGTTTTTCGTATCTTTACAGAGTAAAACCTTGCAAATTATGATAGGAAAATTACCCGAAAAAGGACAACGAGACTTGTTT
>JAEZZZ010000052.1 GCA_023418255.1 Bacteroidota bacterium | reverse complement strand
GTACAATTTGTTAAACGTTTGTGATAATATAAAATCGCATTTCGTTTTTCAAAAAAGGTGTTATCTTTGTAAGTGAAAAATCGCATTTCGTTTTTTACAACATTAGCATTTCGTTTTTGCGATTATAGTTAAGTACCTGCTTTATTCGGCTGTCCGAAAACAGATTGTCCGAAAAAATGTGTATTTTTGTTCATTGTAGTTATTTGAGTTATAGAGAACACAAAACTACTAAAAAAGTGTAGGGGATAAAATTTATTTTTATCCCTGCACTTTGGATTATTTTTTATCGGACAATAGTGAATTACAATTAAAATATCAGTTAAGTTCTAAATGTGAATTGAGCCTTAGAGGTAAAAACCTGTTTCATCTTTACAAAAATGAGTGGAAAATAGAGACTTTATCGCCGTCAGCATACACTTCTAAGCTATATAGTCGATTGCCTGGACACCTTCTTTTATCTCTCAATTATAGGCTCTTTTAAAAGATAACTCCAAATGTCGTTTTTATGAAAAGGAAATTTCTAAATAACACGGCTTGTTAACATATAGAAAAGCAGAGAGTGTCTAAAAAGAATATTTACGCAACAAAGTGGGAAAACGCATTGTGGACTTAGAGCAGGAAGCCGAACGGCAACGGCTGCAAATTCTCCGCGTTTCCATTCCATTTTTCACTCTTCCGACTGTTTTCTAAGAAAAATCATGTACATTTGTATTGGACACCTGTTTGGAGGCAACGAGAAAAGAAGGATGATGCCTTGATTGTTTCGGCTGTAAGAGGTCTGAATTAACTGAAACGGATTATTTCATAGATATGGCAAAATTAAAATCGGTATATTTTTGTAGTAATTGTGGCAACGAATCGCCTAAATGGATGGGTAAATGCCCGGCGTGTGGCGAATGGGGAACTTTTGTGGAAGAGGTGGTCCGGAAAGAGTCGTCAGCAAAAGCTCGTGGAGGCGACACACGCTCGTTTTCGCCCGAAAAAAGTAAGCCCCAACCAATAGGGGAGATTAAGGCGGATGAAGAGCCTCGTATTGATTTGCACGATAGCGAACTGAATCGTGTGCTGGGAGGAGGATTGGTTCCTGCCTCGTTGGTGTTGCTGGGTGGCGAACCGGGTATTGGCAAATCGACACTGGTGCTGCAAACCATTCTAAAACTTCACGAAATCAAGACACTCTATGTGTCGGGAGAAGAAAGCACGCGCCAACTTAAACTTCGCGCCGACCGCGTTGGGATTGAAAACGACCAATGCCTGATTTTATGCGAAACCAACCTCGATGAAATTTTTAGACATATCAAAAACACATCGCCACAACTCGTTGTTATCGATTCCATCCAAACGGTGTATAGCGATGCCATGGAGTCGTCGCCGGGAAGCATTTCGCAAGTGCGCGAATGTGCTGCTTCTATATTGAAGTTCGCTAAGCAATCAGGAACGCCCGTGTTGCTCATCGGTCACATCACCAAAGAGGGAAGCCTTGCCGGTCCCAAAGTCCTGGAACACATCGTGGATGCCGTACTGCAATTTGAAGGCGACCAACAATATATGTATCGCGTTTTGCGCAGCATAAAAAATCGATTTGGCAGCACCGCCGAATTAGGCATCTATGAAATGAATCAATCGGGATTGCGCGAAGTGAGCAATCCATCGGAGTTGCTGCTCACGCAAAATCATGATGGACTGAGCGGCGTCACCATCGCGGCCGCTATCGAGGGTGTTCGTCCATTTTTGATTGAAACGCAGTCGCTTGTAAGTACTGCCGCATACGGAACGCCACAGCGTACATCCACCGGATTTGATACGCGGCGGATGAACATGTTGCTTGCCGTGCTCGAAAAAAGAGCCGGCTTCAAAATTGCGCAGAAAGATGTTTTTTTGAATATTGCCGGAGGATTGCGCGTGAGCGATCCGGGTCTGGATTTATCCGTTATCAGTGCCGTACTTTCGTCGAACCTTGACATAACAATTGACCGAGACACCTGTTTGTGTGGTGAAGTGGGATTATCGGGTGAAATACGCCCCGTAAACCGCATTGAACAACGCATTTTGGAAGCCGAAAAACTGGGCTTTTCGCGCATCCTTATTCCGGCAAACAACTTAAAAGGATTCACTCAAAAAGTAAAAATTGAAATTCAACAAGTGAAAAGGGTGAGCGATGCGTTTCGGCTGCTATTTTCATAACGGAGAAGAATGTGAGTTCAATTAGTATCGTGTTAAGTATTTATTGTCTGATATAATGTTTTAAGTTTTATCCGAGTATTTTCTTTTGTGAATTTAGCCAAATCTTTTTGTTTCTGTTTTTTCTACCATTCTTTTGCTTGACTTGACAGCGGTTCTCGCTCGTCAACTGTGTAGGCAACTCGTCCATACATACCATCAGGTTGTTTTCGTCATCACCTCTTTTGTAGACATCAAGAACCCGATCCATCTTGGGAACAAAGTCGCTGCTTTGTTATGGAGATATTATCCAGTCTTTCACCTTTCACAGCTTAATTTCGTTTTTTTAGCACCTCACCAACACTTACGTGAGAAGATATGTTGTCAATATAATTGAGTTCTCTCATTTTATCATCCTGCATACGCAATAAAGTTGGCAAACTAAATTTCGTGAGTATTTATCTTCTTAACCCACATTATTCACCAAAAAGTTGCATAATTTGAGGAAAATCCTTATTTTTAAGGCATTAAAAGAAAAACAATAGATTTTAACGCCCCCAAATTATGCAGGACAAATATACAGCCTTTTAC
>JAEZZZ010000051.1 GCA_023418255.1 Bacteroidota bacterium | reverse complement strand
CGTAGCAAAAATAGGTATCTTCTTTTCGCGTCAGCTCGGTTTTATAGATATTCCATGTGTTGTTGCGCTCTGAAGAGTAGATAATGGAACGACCATCAGGCGAAAAGTCCACGTTGCGCTCTTGCTCTGGGGTGTCGGTAATGCGTTTGGTCGTTGCAAATTCAACTGAGGTCACAAATACATCGCCACGAGCGACAAACGCAATCTCTTTGCCATTGGGCGATACGGCAATGGATTGCGCGCCGGATGAAAGATTTTGAGGACGTATTTCGGGTTCAAAATCGTCAGAGATGATGCGCACATCAATCTTTTTAGGCGATGTACCTTTTTTCATATAATAGAGTTCGCCGTTGAAAGAAAAACAGAGGTTATCGTTGTTATCCGCCGAAAGAAAACGCACGGGATGTTCCGTAAAATGCGTCAATTGCTCCGGATTGCGTGCATTTAAAGAGGAGCGATATATATTAAACGAACCGTTTTGTTCGCTTAAATAATAGTAGGTGTTGCCATCGTTTGCCCACACGCCATTGCGATTTTCGCCTTCAAAAGAGGTAAGTTTCGTATGCGTTTTTGCTTTGGAATCGTAAAGCCACACATCGCGCGTCACGGATGAAGTGTGGTGTTTGCGCCATGGGTCTTCGTACCCTTTTCTGTCGGTATAAAGAATTTTGTCGCCTTTCATAGCGATATTTTCCATGTGAATGGCGGAAAACATGGTCGGCCGTTCGCCTTTGACGGACACGGCATAAATCTGCGTAAACATTCCTGAAGGGAATTGCTGATTTTCCGCTGCCGGACGGACATATGCACTGAAAAGCACCGTGTTGTTATCCTTGAACGCTTCGGGATATTCGTTAGCAGAATGAGAGGTTAAACGCGATGTTTGTCCTGTTGCAAGGTCCATAAGATAGACATCAAAATTGCCTTCGCGATTGGATGCAAAAGCCAATTTTGTTCCGTCGGGAGACCATACGGGTCGTGTATCGTGTGAGGTGTGCGAGGTAATTTGGGTGGCTTTTCCACCGGTAACCGGTACGGTGAAAATATTGCCTTTGTAAGTGAAAGCCACGGTAGTGCCATCGGGCGAAAGGGCGCTGTTGCGCAACCATAAGGGTGAATTTTGCGCGTTAGACACGCACAGAGCGACAAAAAGCGACACGAACGATGCGATTTTTTTCATCATGAATTCAACTAAAATATATTCTGTATTTTTTTATGTTATATCAGAAAGCAAAGATAGATATTTTTTTCATTGATAGAAAATAAAAAGGGATGATGAAGAGGAATTCAACTCACAAATACAACTTTTCCGGATACAAATTTATAAAATCATTCGAAATGTTTTTATAAAGCACGATATCTCCATGCTTTTCTGTCGATTTTGCATAGTTTTTTTTGATCTTCTCTGTGTTCTGCCAGTTAATTATTTTGCGCTTAGGATGACATCGTCCGAATAATGCGCTCCTATTCTCCACATACCCTTTTCCCCACCAACAATGGGGTGAGTGGAATAGATATCACCTTCGCGGCTTTTAATTGCTGTTTGATGTGCCGGAAAATTGGTGCCGCTATCAAAAGCAATGAAGTATACAATCTCTTTATAGAGATACAACTGCATGATCGCTGTCTGATCTGCTGCTTGTTTTTTTTAGCGGACACCAATGTAATTTAATACAATCTAAAAAAATAGAAAAGATGGTGTGCCTGTCGTTACACCATCTCTTCATTGGTTATTTATACAGGATAGGGCACAAAAGCAACCCAATCCCGAGGATTGGTTTACTCCTCTTTCGTAACATGGCAAAGGCAAGCGACCAAATTGCGATCGCCATACGCGTTATCTACGCGTGCCACATTTACCCAAAACTTGTTTTCAGCAACAAAAGGCAGCGGATAAGCCGCTTTGCTGCGAGGATAAGCATGTTTCCATTCGTCAGCTACCACTTCATATTCCGGATGCGGTGCATTTACCAACACGTTATCTTCAAGCGTATATTCCCCGCGTGACACTTCGATAATCTCTTCGTGAATCTGTTGCATGGCGTCCACAAAACGATCCAACTCGGCTAGGCTTTCGCTTTCGGTTGGCTCAATCATTAACGTCCCATGGACAGGGAACGACAAAGTGGGTGCATGAAATCCATAATCCATCAAGCGTTTGGCAACATCAGTTTCTGATATTTGCGTTTTGTCTTTCAATGTTCTGCATTCCAAAATCAGTTCGTGTCCGACACGTCCCCACGCTCCGCGATAGACAATACCGTAGGTGTCTTTCAACTTTTCAGCCAGATAATTGGCACTCAGGATAGCCGCTTTAGTTGCTTCCGTCAGTCCATCGGCTCCCATCATGCGGATATATGCATAGGTAATCTCTTGTACTCCGGCACTTCCATAAGGCGCGGATGAAACCGTATTGGAATCTTGGAAAAAGGTTACGGAATGTCCCGGAAGGAATGGAACAAGATGCTCGGCAACACAGATGGGACCCACACCCGGACCGCCTCCTCCATGAGGGATGGCAAACGTTTTGTGCAAATTCAAGTGACACACATCGGCGCCGATAGTTCCCGGATTGGTAATACCAACTTGGGCATTCATATTGGCACCATCCATATATACTTGTCCTCCGGCTTCGTGAATGAGGCGACACATTTCCTTGATTTCCACCTCAAAGATTCCATGTGTAGAGGGATAGGTAATCATATATGCAGCTAAATCGTCACGATATTCGTCAATTTTCTTGCGCAAATCATCCATATCCACATTTCCTCTTTCGTCGCTGGCAACGGTTACCGGTCGGAATCCTGCCTGAACGGCACTTGCCGGATTTGTACCGTGTGCAGAAGCAGGAATAAGCACCGTTTTGCGATGTCCTTGTCCGATGCTTCTAAGATAAGCAGCGATGGTGATTAGTCCGGTATATTCTCCGGCAGCACCTGAATTGGGCTGTAAACTTGTTCCGGCAAAACCGGTAATTTCAGCCAACATCGCTCCCAGCTCGTTAATCATTTCCAGATATCCGGTTGCCTGTTCAACCGGTGCAAACGGATGCATCCGTTGGAAAGTGGCAAATCCTAAGGGCAACATGGAAGAGGCTGAATTTAATTTCATCGTACACGAACCCAACGAAATCATCGAGTGTGCCAACGAAATATCTTTTCGCTCTAAGCGTTTGATGTAGCGCATCAACTCGGTTTCAGTGTGATAACTATTGAATGAGGGATGTGTCAAAAAGGCGGATGTGCGCAAGTAGTTTTCTGAAAGAACTATCTTTTCAGGGATTTCATCAATGCTGATTTCCTTGGCACTGGCTACCGCCATCGAGAAGACGGCAAGCAGTTCGTGCAAGCGATAAGGTGTGGTTGTTTCATCAACGCTCACTCCTATTTCTCCTGTTTTGAAAACGCGCAGATTAATTTTGCGCATATCGGCAAAGTTGCAAATATCCTCTTTGGTTACGTTTTCGGGAAGTTTTATTTTTAGCGTATCAAAATAATTTTCGTTCACTTGCTTATATCCCATCGACTCCAATTCTGAAGCTACTAATGCCGCTGCTGAATGGATGCGTTTAGCAATATTTTTCAATCCTTCGGGACCGTGATATACGGCATAAAATCCGGACATGGTTGCCAACAAGGCTTGCGCCGTACAGATATTGGATGTGGCTTTCTCGCGTTTAATGTGCTGCTCGCGTGTTTGCAATGCCATGCGATAGGCGTCTTTGCCGTAGGCATCCTTCGAAATGCCGATGATACGACCCGGAATATTTCTCTTATATTCTTCTTTAGTTGCAAAAAATCCGGCTGATGGACCTCCATAAAACATCGGAATACCAAAACGCTGGCTACTTCCAAAGCATATATCGGCTCCCCATTCTCCGGGGGGCGTAAGCAACACAAGGGACATTAAATCAGCCGCCACCGCGACTTTCGCTTCCACCTGACGGGCTTTTTCCACAAACTTGCGATAATCCTCCACGTTTCCATCGTTGTTCGGATATTGAACAATCGCTCCAAAATAGGTGTCGTCAAAGGTGTGTGTTTTATAATCGCCAACCACCACTTCGATACCGACATATCCCATGCGTGTTTGAATAACGGCAAGCGTTTGCGGGAAAATATTTTCATCCACAAACAGTTTTTCCGCGTTGTTTTTCACTTGTGCGCGACTACGCAATCCATACATCATGGTGGCAGCTTCGGCACCCGATGTTGCTTCGTCGAGCAACGAACAGTTTGACAACGGCAAAGCCGTTAAATCGCTGATAGCGGTTTGGAAATTGAGTAATGCCTCCAAACGTCCTTGCGATATTTCAGCCTGATATGGCGTATAGGAAGTATACCACACCGGACTTTCAAACACATTACGCACAATGGGTGCAGGGGTAATGGTGTCGTACCATCCCATGCCGATGTATGAGGTATAGACTTGATTCTTAGATGCAATTCGCGCAATCTCTTCCGCATATTCATACTCTGACAAGGCTTTCGGCAATGACATCGGTTTTTCTAATCGAATGTCTTTGGGAATTGTTTGGTCGATAAGTTCGTCCATGCTTGCCACACCAATGGCTTCGAGCATTTTTTGTTCGTCTGCTTCTTTTAACCCGATATGGCGGGTTTTAAAATGTTCCATTTCCATAATATTCTTAGTTGAATTAAAGATCTATAATATATTTATTTTTATTTAGATATTTATTCCCACAAAGGGATTGTGTATTTTTTCTTCTTCTATGGTCGTGGCGGGACCGTGTCCCGGATAAACAACTGTTTCTGAGGGTAGCGCCCACAGTTTGGTTTGAATTCCTTCGATAAGTGCTTCGTAACTACCGCCGAGCAAATCGGTGCGTCCGATACTTCCCTTAAAAAGCACGTCACCCACAAATACACATTTTTCTTTTTCGTTGTAGAAAACGAGACTCCCGGGCGAATGTCCGGGTATATGCAGGACTCGAAACATCTGATTTCCAAATATTATGGTGCTTTTTTCGTTGAGCAATGCTCCCACCTTGGGTGTGAAATCAAATGTGGTAGGTATGCCAAACATGCGGAGCTGTCCGGGCACATCGTCCAACAAAAACAGATCGCCTTGATGGCACTGCATTCCCACATTAAACTGATTGGCAACGACATTAACACCAAAAATATGGTCAAAATGCAGATGCGTATTGAGAAGATGTTTTACGACCAATTGGTTATCGATAATATATTGGATCAGCTTTTTTCGTTCGTCGGGAAAAAAACAGGCGGCATCAATTATGACGCACTCATTCGTTTCGTCAGAAAGGATGTAAGTGTTTACCGCTAATGGGTTAAATTCAAATATCTTAATTTTCATTATCTTCCGGTGCCAGATTTATTATCGTATCGGATGCTCCGATTTATACAAAAATTTATGAATTAATTCTTACAAATGTACATCAATTTTCTGAATTAAAAACGAAATGGCAGGCTTTTAAGGATTATTTTAATAGTTAAATCGTGGCAACTTCACAAATTGTGCTTGCGGAAAACGTTTGCAGACCTCTTTACGGATATATTCCTCAGTATCTTTTTCAATGCGATCGTCGGGGTGCATACTAAATAGGTTGTAAACCAACAGAACAAGGGATATTCCTCGGCGTTCGATTGCTTCAAAACTGAGTAAGGTATGATTAATGCTGCCCAGCTTTCCGGACGTCACAAATATTAGCGGAAGGCGATTTTTCTCTACATAATCAATCGTCAACAAAGTTTCGGTAAGTGGCACCATCAATCCTCCCGCGCCTTCAATCAACACAATATCGTACGTCTCCAACAAGGTTTTCGTAGCAGTTTCTATTTTATCGAAGCGGATGGCTCGATTATCAATTTTGGCTGCCAGATGTGGCGATGCGGGATAAGTGAAAATTTCAGGCATAGTCAGTTTGCTTTTGTCTTCCGGCAACAGCTCTGTTTTCATTATTTTTCGGTGTAAGAGAATATCTTCTGATACATCATCATTTCCTGTTTGAATGAATTTCTGAGTAATCACTCGTTTACCTTCGCCTCTCCATTTGGCGGCAAGATAGCCTACGGCGTAACTTTTACCAATATCGGTATCGATACCGCTTACAAAATATGTTTTTTTCATACGTTTTGCTTTTTTGCTATAAAATAGATGGGATGATATGTTAGTATCACCTCGTTGTTTTTATTTGAAAATTGATCCATGTACTCTTCGGAAAAACGACGTACCGTTTCTTTTGTCCATGCCACAGACGAAACGCCGTTTATTCCGGTGCGCTTCATGTGATAAAGTACATCCAAGGGGGTTTTAAACACGAGTGTTCGTATTTCTTCTTTTGCCAATATAATGGAAAAATCAGCGTTGTGAAGCATTTCGGAAAGTTCGTCCAACGTATTGTATGGAAGGGCGTTTCCGGTGAGCGTCGCTACTTCGTCCAAATTTTTATTTCCATAGGTTGAAAAGGCAAAAATGCCGTTTTGGTTCATCTTTTCGTATGCTTTTTGGAAAAAGCGGGCCGGATGTTGAAACCATTGAAACGTAGAACAGGATGTGAGTAAATCAATGTTAGGAGGCAAATCCCACACTTCAGCGTCACCTTCTATAAACGTATAGTTTTCGCGAGAAAATATATCGTTACACATCGTTTCCATGGTATGACAAATATCGTTTAGAATAAATATTTCAGGCTGAAACGTATTCGCGATAAGGCGCGAGTAAAAACCGGTTCCACAGCCAATCTCTACCGCTTTATGAATTTTTGAACAACAGTACGGACAAAGCAAATCAAGCATCTGCAATGCAACTTCTTGTTGTATTTTCGCATCGTCGTCATAGGTCTCGATAGCCTTAGAAAATCGGCTTACTAATAGAGATTTATCCATACATTCTAAACAATCTGTTTAAACAATTCTTGTGAAAAGTGCGGAGCTTCTACCAACCGAACAGATGAGTTTTGTTGCCACGCTTGACGCTGATTCAGGGTAGGGAAAATATAATCGTTCGTACTTATGATGACACTATCCCAATCAAACGTGGGTGCATCAGATGCTTTTGACGCCTCAAACAAAACAGCCAATTCTTGTTGCAAATACCGGATGTTTTTGGTCTCCGTATTTTGTAAAAAGTGAATACCCTCGTTTCGAGAACCACACATTCGTCGATAGAATTTTTGCAGCGACTCTTCGGTCAGTCCATTTTTTGTTCCTTCATAAATAGGTATAGGAATGCCTTTTTTATCGTCCACGGGAAACATTGTTCCGTTGATGGCTATTCTTTCAGAAAAAGGAATATTTCTGTTCCTCAACAGAAAAGAGGCTGCCCAAACCCCCATGGAATAGCCAATCAGCCGAACATTAACATAAGAGGTCAAATGGCTTTCATCAAATTCGAGCACTCTATAATCGGAACAGACAAGCAAATCGTCTTCCATAACCGATAGAAAATCAAAATCTTTCGCGCTCATCGCCCAACCGGCAAATAGAAGTGTCAGTCGTTCCGAGTGTTGTTGTTTTATAAATTCGTATCGCATATTTCCATCTATTATAACAAGAGCGTAATCAATCTATCTATCGCATCAAGCGGCATATTGGCTGTAAAGGAAAAACGCAAGCGCGCGGTTCCTTGCGGAACTGTTGGCGGACGAATGGGCAACACATAAAATCCGTTTTGTCGCAACTCTTCCGACAAATGCGTGGCCTTCTCGCTTTCACCCACAATAAACGGAACTATATGCGAGGTCGAGGATGTTTTAACACCATTGTCAGCAAGCTGTTTTCGAAATTCGCGACCAATCTGTTGAAGATGCTTTCGCTCATCAATAAACGCTTCCAAGCGTTTCATGATAAAATTGCTCCACAGCGCGTTTATCGGTGGCAACGATGTAGAAAATATAAAGGAACGTGCGCTGTTAACGATGTAGCGTTTTATCAGCTCGTCGCAAATAACAAATGCGCCAACCGAAGCAAGTGCTTTGCCAAATGTTCCTATCAAAACATCAATTTCCTGCATACACTCTTTTTCTTCCGCACATCCTAAGCCTTTTTTCCCACGAACGCCTACGGCGTGTGCCTCATCGACATAGAGTATCACATTTTGAAATTGATTTTTAAGCGCCACAAGGGTCCAAAGGTCAGCCTCGTCGCCATCCATACTAAAAACACTTTCCGTGATGATTATCACACGCTTATAGCTTGCCACATGTTTGTGAAGCAATTGCGTCAGTTGTTGATAATCACCATGCCGATAACGGATAGTTCGCGCTTCCGACAAACGAATACCGTCAATAATGCTTGCATGCACCCATTTATCGGCAAGAATAAGTGTTTGCTTATCGGCTAACGCCGGAATGATGCCGATATTGGCGTGGTAGCCGCTGTTGAAAAGCAATGAAGCACGCCCATACAGACGACAAAGTGTTTCCTCCAATTCTTCGTGAGCAGCGAAATTTCCGATTAGCAAACGCGCTGACGAGGATGAAAATGGAGGGAACCCATCTTCCGACAATTCTTTTATAAACAAACGTCTAAGTTCCATGTTTTGCGCCAATCCGAGATAATCGTTCGATGAAAGATTGAACATTTCGGATGTATTCAAAACATCGGGAATGGAACGCAATCTTCCTTCATTCCTGAATTTTTGCAAAGCCAAGTCGTAATCCTCAAATATCCTTTTCATAAACCTTTAATACATGAATTAATTCTGTCAGAAGTTTTGCCAACTCATCGGTGGCAATGATATATGGCGGCATCACATAAACAAGTTTTCCGAAGGGACGCACCCAAATACCTCGTTCAACAAAAAGGCGTTGCATTCGCGCCATATCGACCGGCCGCTTCATTTCCACCACGCCGATGGCTCCCAACACTCGCACGTCGGCAACGCTCGACAACGCTGTCGCGGCGGCCAATCCATCGGCGAGTTGCTTTTCAATTCGCGCAATGTTGCCCTGCCAATCGCTTGCCAACAAAAGCCGAACGGATGCTGCCGCGACGGCGCACGCCAACGGATTTGCCATAAACGTGGGACCGTGCATAAAAACATGAGGCGCGCGCGACGAAATGGTGTCGGCAACCTTGTTGGTTGTAAGAACGGCTGAAAGGGTAACGTAACCGCCTGTTAACGCTTTGCCAATGCACATGATATCAGGCTCTACGTTGGCGTGTTCGGCCGCGAACATTTTTCCCGTGCGCCCAAATCCGGTGGCAATTTCATCAAAAATCAACAGCACATCGTATGTTTCGCATATTTCCGACAGGTGGCACAAATATTGAGGGTGATAAAATCGCATCCCTCCGGCTCCTTGCACAATAGGTTCTAAAACTACTGCTGCAAGCGTTTGGTGATGCTTTTCGATGAGTTGCTTCATGGCATCAAAATCATTGTCGCGCCATGCATCGTAAATTGTACACGATGGCGATGGCACGAAATATCTCGTGGGCAAGGCATTTCCGAAAATAGAGTGCATTCCTGTTACCGGGTCGCAAACCGACATCGCATTCCATGTGTCGCCATGGTAACCGCTACGAATGGTTGCAAAGTTGGTTTTTTCACTCTTCCCTTTAGCGTGAAAATATTGTACTGCCATTTTCATTGACACCTCCACCGCCACAGAACCGGAATCGGCAAAAAATATTTTTTGCAAACTTGGCGGAACAACGTCAAGCAAGAGCCGACCCAAAGTTATGGCAGGCTCATGTGTTATTCCTCCAAACATCACGTGCGACATTTTTTGTAGCTGTTCGTTGATGGCTCGATTCAATTCAGGATGATTGTATCCATGGATAGCACACCACCACGACGACATGCCATCAATAAGCGTGCGCCCATCTTCTAAGTAAAGATAAACACCTTGTGCACGATGCACTTTATACACAGGCAATGGCTCCATCATGGAAGTATAGGGATGCCACAAATGCGTTTTGTCAAATTCGATATCGTTCATAATCTATATCCGGCTTTTGTAATCATTTCTTTGTCTTCTTTAATATTGGAACCCAACGTGGTGAGCATATCTCCCACAATGGCAGAATTGATGCCGATGTACAAACACTTCAGCATCGCTTTTTTGCTCAATTGCGCTCTCCCTCCGGCAAAACGTAAATATGCCGAAGGATTGATAAATCGAAACAGCGACAACGTGGTGAAAATTTCATCGTCTGTCAACGGCTCTGCATCACCCAAAGGCGTTCCGTCAATTGGCTGCAAAATATTCAGCGGAATGGACTTCACATTCAAATCGCGCAATGTAAATGCAAACTCTATGCGTTGCCGCATGGTTTCTTGCATTCCAATGATACCACCACAACAGATATCCATGCCCACTTTTCGTGCAGCCATGATGGTCTCTATTTTTTGTTCTTGCGTGTGTGTGCTGCATAAATTAGGAAAATGGCTCGCTGCCGTTTCCAAATTGCAATGATAGCGCACTACGCCGGCAGCGTAAAGTTCTTTCAGTTGTTCTTCGTTGAGCAACCCCATAGATGCGCATTGCTTTATAGGGCTATTTTCTTTGATGCGTTGGTGTGCTCTTTTCATTTGCATTAAGCTTCCGGAGGATAATGCACGACCACTGGTTACGAGTGAAAAGCGTTTTACGCCTTGCGAATAATTATGCTTTGCGTGCCGCAAGCACTCTTCGTTGCCGATAAATTCGTATGAATTTACCGAAACCGCGTAATGCGCTGATTGTGCGCACCATTTACAATCTTCGGGACATTTTCCGGATTTGGCATTGATGATGGAACACATTTCGAACGTTGCCGATGCACATTTCTTCGTAATCTCGTGTGCGGCATCATACAAGATGTCTTTTTCCGCCTCGAAAGCAAGCCAACAGGCCTCTTCTTCGCTAATTAGCTCTCCATTTATAGCTTTTTCTTTTAAATACTCTAATCTCATGTTTTATCAAAAAAAAACGGCAATAAATGCAATGCATCCATTACCGATCTTGTTATAATATTTCGGTTCGTATTATATTCGCATGGCTCAGCTTCAAGAATAACAAAATTGGCGTTGCCACTCAAACGCCAATTTAGCATCTCCTCACAATGAGTAGGCTCATCCTCTTCATTTAAAAGACAATCGGGATTGGCATTCATGTCATGGGAAAAATAAGAGGAATCAGAAGCGTCCATTTTTTGCCATGATGCATCTGCAATGCCCTTTGACAGAACACCAATTTGTATTTCGCGTTTCAAACTGCTAAATATGGCATAATTTTTTCTTGCCCAGCGTTTGAAACGCACAAAATCATGCTGAATATGGTTATTCTCCATCATGTTTATGTTTATCATGAAAGCGATAAATAGATGATTTTCTTTGTTTTAAAAAATGGCTCTTCAAAATAGCGACTTAATGGATATACATCCACATTTTCGCCAAACGGATACACCTCTGCCGTCACGTCACCACCTTTAAGGCAAATCAATCCGTTGGGAAGTCCATTTTTCTGTTCTTTGGCAATGTTTTTCCTCACAATCTTTGTCAACTGCGGCAATGCCATGACGGCACGGCTAACGACAAACTCAAACTTTCTCTTTTCCTCTTCCACACGCGAGTGTCGATAATCCACATTGTATAAATCTATCGATTTGGCTACCTGCTCCACGACCTTAATTTTTTTTCCGATACTGTCAATCAGAGTGAAATGTACATCAGGAAATAATATGGCCAGCGGAATACCGGGGAAACCGCCTCCGGTACCAATATCCATCACTTTAGTTTGCGGAACAAATTGAATATAACGCGCGATGGCAAGTGAGTGCAACACATGATGCGTATAGAGGTTTTCGATGTCCTTGCGTGAAATAACATTTATCTTGGCATTCCACTCATTGTATAAATCAAAAAGCGCATCAAATTGTGTTTTTTGATGCTCACTCAAATGTGGAAAATATTTCTCTATAATGTTCAAAGCGTTATGAATCGGCTAATTTATAGACAACCGTATTTTCGCGTAACAACGAAAGGATGTCGCTATAAGGGATAAATATTTCCGGTGCGTTGAGTTGATAAGCAGAATATTCTCCTTTGTTGAAGGTATAGGTTATTCCCTTTTCACCTACAAGAAAATTCTTGTTTGGCATAATTTCATCCATCCCAAAATAGCCCAACTCTTCAAGTTCCTTGACCCCTTTCACTTGGTTTTGTTTCAAAAGCGAATTGATAAACAGAGGACGAAGTGCCGTATCGTATCCGGGATTAAAAATATCATTTTCAGTAATAAGTTTGCCTGTTTTTAGATTTATCACATAGTTGCGATATGATTTGTAGGACATGGCACCACCTTTATTATTGGATTGCTTGACTTGAAATGATAAAACTTTATAGCTGTTAAAAGTGATGGAGTCAGAAAGAGACTCGTAATAAGAATAAAATATGGGGGAATTTAAATCTTCACCATACAAAGCAGCAGCATCAGGCTGGTCGTCTCCTCCAACATTTTTTCGATAGGTTGCTGCATCGGCTTTGTAATTATCAATGTAGTTTCGAACGTATTGTGTTGCTGCTTCATGAGGCAACAAACTGTCATATGCCGTGCCAAAAACAAATCTCACAAACATGCGTTGCAACTCTTGCATTCTGTTATCACGAGCATTTTTCGGATATACAAAACGCAACGAAATATTGCACGATGTGTCATGTCTGTCGTTGTTTGCATTATTACCCAAATAATATTTCTCATTCACGACAATCGTATCAAAATCAATATCATTCTTAGGATTGTAGCTTGACCGACCGGAATAGTTGCAAGCCGATAGGCCAAAAACAGCAATCATCATAAAAAAAACTATCCAATGTGTGGTTCTATCACATCTCATACTTCCCCTTTTTACACATTGCAAAAATATACTTTTTATTTGTATAAAAACAGCTTTCGGAGCGAAAATTTTCTTATTTATACGCAAACCTTTGTCAAACACATTTTTAAGAAGAAGCAAAACTCCTCTAAAACTGGACAACAAGTTAAGAGCTAAGAGTAATATATAAGCATTATTTTTATAAAAAAGAGGTGAGCTCCGACAATGGATACAAAGTTCAGCGTAACGATTAATTGCTTAAAGAGAGGAAGATTAAAAACAGGATACAACACAAGGCTCATCGGAATCGCCCGTTGACACATTGGCAGAAGGCTTTCAACAAATTAGTGAGCAAAACACGTTATGTGGCAAAGCGCACTTTTGGGGGCATGAAGCGTTGGTTCGGTGCGGGAGTAGCACGACACAGAGGTATTGAAAAGATGCACACACAACACATTTTGGAAGCTATTTGTTACAATTTAAAACGAGTTCCGGGCTTTGGTGTGTCAATTAGCGACAAAATGAGAGCAATGAGCGAAAAAGTGCCTTTTAGAGGAAGTAATCAACAAAAAAAGAGAAATTGTCAAGAAAAAATGATCCAATTCGGAAAATAACAGGATAAATTTCGAATAAAATTAAAAAAAACAGCTGAAAAAATTGTGACCGATGAAAAATGGTTACTTGCCAAGGTCTCGTTTTAGGCACAAAATAGACTTTTCTTACCCAAACCATCCTCTTTCCGCAATGTAAATTCTAAGGATTGACTAATTGTAAGTCAGATGTAGGGCTTCTTTCAGGGTCTTATTTTGTTGTTTTTGCTACATTTTTTCAGGAATATTTTTTGCAGCAATTTTGTAGCAATGAATGATCGAAGTTTGACTGCTAATGCTTGCTAAAATACCTTCACTCATATTTTACTTAAAAACAAAAAAACACCGTAGAATCATCGTTCTACAGTGTTCGTAAGTCGTTTGAAAGCATTGTTTGATTGCTAAATTGAAACCGCGTAGTTTCAATTGGAGCGGAAAACGGGACTCGAACCCGCGACCCTAACCTTGGCAAGGTTATGCTCTACCAACTGAGCTATTTCCGCAAAATATTGCTTGGTATTCACTTCTTCAGCGATTTTGTGATGCAAAGATAGCTTCTAATTTTTTTATTGCAAAATATTTGAACTAAAATTTCAACATTTCGATCATCTTTTTTAAATAAAAGGCATCTTCTTGGTCAAAAGTGTTCAATTTGGCACTGTCAATATCCAAAACGGCAACTACCTGATGGTCGCAAACCAGTGGTACAACAATCTCAGAACGCGACTGCGAATTGCAAGCAATGTGTCCGGGAAAAGCTTCCACATCAGGAACAATCAAAACGCGTTCCTCTTTCCACGCTGTGCCACACACGCCACGTCCATATTGAATACGTGTACAAGCAATCGGTCCCTGAAAAGGTCCCAAGACTAACTCATTATTTTTGACAAGATAAAAACCAACCCATAAAAACCCAAATGTTTCTTTAATGGCTGCACTCATATTTGCCATGTTGGCAATAACATTGGTTTCGGATGACACCAACGCATCTATTTGAGGAAGCAACGCTTCGTATTGCTCTTTTTTGCTGTCGCAGGTTGGACTATTTAATTCTTGGATCATTGTTGATTTTTTAAAAAATTCGCATCGCCAAAATGACGATGCGAATACATAATAATCAATAATTCACTTACATAAGTAAATACTTTCTTTCTTTAAAATACAAAGATATGCTATGAAAATATTTATTAAAAAAGACTTATTTTGCTTGTTCTTGTGCTTCTTTAATCATCTTCGCATTCGGGAAAATGAAAACTTCAACGCGACGGTTTTGTGCTCTTCCGCTCGCGGTTGTATTGTCTGCCACCGGCTGGGTTGAACCAAATCCTTCTGCCCCCATTCTGTTGCCCGAAATACCTTTTGAAATGAGATAATTATAAACCGACTCGGCGCGACGACGCGACAACGGATTGTTGATGGCATCACTACCGGTGCTGTCGGTATGTCCGTAAATTTTCACGTCTGTATCAGGATTGTTGTGCAGCGAAGCAGCAAATTTATCCAACGAACTGCGTGAGGCAACATTCAATGTGCTGGAATTGGTTGCAAACAATATTCCTGATTCAAATGTAACTTTGATGGCTTCGCCTTTATTGATTTTCTCAACTTGTGCGCCTTCAATTTGCTCCAATTCGGCGGCTTGTTTGTCCATCTTGTCACCAATAATGGCTCCGGCAGTACCACCAAGTACGGCTCCAATGCCTGCACCCCAAGCGGCACCTTTACCACCACCAGCGATAGCACCAATTCCGGCACCTATGGCTGCGCCTGTTCCGGCGCCAATTCCGCCACCTTTAACTGTGTTGGATGTTCCGCAACTTGAAAACACCATTGCACCGCTTAAAAGCGCGATGCCAAATAATTTTGATAACTGTTTCATAATTAATGTTTGTTTTATTTATTTAATCTCTGTTTTTTTATCTGATAAAAGATATAAAACGTAAAAATATTTATTCGAAAATATGCAACGAATCGCAATATGCCAATTCGCCCTCCACAATGGCTTCGATTTGCTCGTCGGTAAAAGTGAAGACCTTATCTTTATGGGCGTTTTTAATAACATACGCGATTAATTCGGCTTCATCTATTACTACTTCGCTCTCTTCGCTTTCGTCTAAAAATCCTTTGTCGTCGTAAAAATCATAAATAAGATCGACCACATAATTGATTTCGTCTTTACTAAAAGCATCTTTCATGCTCTTTGGCAAATGCTCTTGAATGAATCGCACTGATTCATCTTCATCATATTCCATTATTAAATCATTCTTTTCACTCATAGCAATTTAAATAAATAAGATGTATAGTTTGACATATTTTCTATAGAAGAAAACTACATAAATGCGCCCTTTCTATCTATTACTACGTTTAAACAAACGATGCGTAAATTAGTTCAAATTCAAAAGCAATTTTCGTATGCAAACTTTTACTATAAAAATAAAATTAATTAAATCATTGCTCCAATGCTAAAAGTGCTACGTTTAGACAGTGCCTTTACTTTAAATTTCTTATTTTTTTGACGGCATAAAATTTTTTCATCTATATCGCTTTGCATTTTGCTTGGCACGCTCACGTGCTTGTTTTTGTTGTAACTTTTGTGCCTCTTCCAATCGTGCCATAAAGCCCGATTTTTTCTTTGCTTTCTTTTTGTTTGCTTCCAGTTTTGCCAACACTTTATCTTCATCAACAAAGAATTTAAAAGCGGTCATAATCAAAATGGTAAATAGTGTGGAAAGGAAGTAATAGTAGTTCAAGCCGGCAGGATATTTATTCAGGAAAAAAAACATGAAAATGGACATAAAATAGGGCATGTATTTCATTCCTGCCATTTGCGACTGTCCGGTATCGGTTGCCGCCATGTTGTATTTTGTATAAAGCACATTCGTAACGGTCATAAGGACACAAAACAGGCTAAGATGGTTCCCTAAAAACCTGGTTACGAAGGGGATGTTTCCACTCCACGAAATGATGGTGTCGTATGTGGACAAATCGTGCGCCCATAAAAAACTTTGTTGTCGCAGCTCGATTGCCGACGGGAAAAAGAAAAAGAGTGCCAGCAACACCGGCATCTGAATAAGCATGGGCAAGCAACCGCTCAACGGACTGGCTCCTACCCTTCGGTATAAATCCATGGTGGCTTGTTGCCGTTTCAACATCATGTCCTGATCTTTGCCGGGATATTTTTTCTCAATTTCTTGAATTTGCGGACGCAATACGCGCATCTTTGCCGACGACATGAATGACTTGAACGTAAGTGGCGACACAATCAACTTAACCATCAGCGTGAGAATGAGGATAATTAATCCCATATTCCAATCAAGCGAAAGGAAAAAGTTAAATACTGGAATCACAAAATACTTGTTAATCCAGCTCAGCCATGGATATCCCAAATAAACCATATCTTCGAGATGCAGTTTTTCGCTTTTCTTCACACCGCTATCATAGGCTTTGAGCGTATTGTAGTGAACCGGGCCGATATAGTATTTAAACGTAGCCACGAGTTCGTCTTTTCCGGGTGTAAGAGTGACGGGGGCCCACACCTCGGCTTTGTAATCTTTTAGATATTTATTGTGATCCAAAATATCAGAAGATAAAATGGTGTTCTGAAATGGTTTGTCGGCAATCACTGCCATGGAAAAAAACTGGTCTTTGAAAGCAAACCACTTCACCGGCTCCGTTATTTCTTGCTTGACGCTTCGGCTCTCGCTCATGCGCTTTACATCTTGCTTGTCGTATTTGTAATGTATTCGCGCAAATCGATTTTCGAACATTCGTCCCTGTTCCTGCTGACGTAGCTTTTGCTCCCATTTCATTTTCAGATTTACTCGGCTTTCGGGATGAAGTGCTTCTTTCATTCCGGCAACGCGAATGGCAAAATCCATAAGAAACTCGTTCTCGGGAAGCGTGTAAATAAAGTCAATATATTGGCTTGGTGAATTTTCTAAACGCATGATGACCGATTTTCCATCAGCAGAAAACATGGGTTTGAAAAGTTCATTTTCGGTTGAAAGATGTACACTTTGTCTATTGTACATTTCCACGTTGAAGCGTGCTTCGTCGCCTTGGAATATGTAGAGGCTATCGCCTTTATGGTCCTTATATCCAATGAGCTGAATAGCGTGTATGCGCGCACCGCGAGGATCAATTTCGAGGCGTATTTTTTCGTTTTCAAGCGTAATCATCTCTTCACTTAGTTTCGATACGTCGGAAACCAAAAGTGTATCGACTGACAAGTCGGGAGAATCGGTTACGCCTGCTGCAAAAAATGCCGATGCGTTGCTTTGCTTTTCTGAAATAGTGCTCTCATTAAGTTTCAATGCAGCATCGGCTTGCGATGCTTGCGCTTGTGCCAATTGAATTGAATCTCGTATTCTTCGTTGTTCTGCCTGTTGCTCTTTTGACGGTTGATTATATATCGAAAACGTGATAAAGATGGCAGCTATCAATATTAAGCCGGTAAGTGTATTTTTATCCATTCTGTAATTATTGCCTTTGGTTCTTGCAGCCATCGGCCTTTGTCTCTATAATGTTATGAATCTATTTTTTATCTGAATCTATTTTATCATTGTTTGATGTGACTTTCATAAAGCTCATAAACAGGGGATTTGGTGAAATAACCGTGCTGTTGTATTCCGGATGAAACTGCACGCCTACATACCATTTAAGTGTCGGAATTTCAATAATCTCTATTAGGTCGGAATCGGGATTGACTCCGGTGCAAATCATTCCTTTTTGTTCAAAGGCATCTTTGTAAGCATTATTAAACTCATAGCGATGTCGATGGCGTTCTTGGATGTGCAACGTTCCGTAAGCTTTGTGTGCCAATGAACCTTCTTTCAACAAACAATCGTATGCTCCCAAACGCATGGAACCTCCCAAATTGGTAATGTTTTTTTGCTCATCCATGATGTCGATAACCTTGTCACGAGCGGTCGAATCCATCTCTGATGAATTTGCATCCGGCATTCCAAGCACATTGCGCGCAAACTCAATCACCATACACTGCATTCCCAAACAGATTCCAAAAGTGGGAATATTGTTTTCACGCGCGTAGCGTATTGCCACAAATTTCCCTTCGATACCACGCTGACCAAAGCCGGGGGCAATTACAATGCCGTGGGCATCAGATAGTATATCTGCAACATTGTTATCCTCTATTTCTTCAGAGTGACAGGTTTCCAGCACAAGTTTACGGTTATGATAAATGGCAGCCTGCGACAACGCTTCATTGATTGATTTGTAGGCGTCGGGCAATTCGGCATATTTACCCACTAGTTTTATTTTTACTTCTCGTTTTGCCTCTCTTCGTTTCTTCAAAAATGCATTCCAAGGTGCCAGTTCGGGCAATTCGCCAATGGGCATGTTCATTTTGCGCAACACAATCTCGTCCATGCTTTGTTTTTGCATCATTACCGGAACTTCATATATTGATGACACGTCGATGGATTGTATTACAGCGCCTTTTTCAACGTTGCAAAACAGCGCTACCTTATCCAATATATCGGTATTGAGTTTCGATTCGGTGCGTAGCACCAGCATATCGGGCTGAATACCGAGCGATTGTAGCTCTTTAACAGAGTGTTGGGTGGGTTTTGTTTTCATTTCTCCCGCGGCGGCAATGTAGGGAATGTATGTGAGATGAATGCAAAAACAACTTTTCCCTAAATCCCAGCGCAACTGACGCACCGCCTCTAAAAAGGGTGTGGACTCAATGTCACCCACTGTTCCACCAATTTCCGTTATCACAAAATCAAACTTATGCTTTACGCCCAAAAGTTTAATATTTCGTTTTATTTCGTCGGTAATGTGCGGAATCACCTGTACGGTTTTTCCAAGATAGTCGCCACGACGCTCTTTTTGTATCACATTCTGATAGATGCGTCCGGTGGTGATATTGTTGTCACGTGTGGTTTTAATATTTAGGAAACGTTCATAATGCCCTAAATCCAAGTCGGCTTCATGTCCATCCATTGTTACGTAACACTCACCATGTTCGTACGGATTGAGTGTGCCTGAGTCGATGTTGATATAAGGGTCGAATTTCTGAATGGTTACATTATAACCTCTTGCTTGAAGAAGCTTTCCCAACGAGGCGGCAATAATTCCTTTACCTAACGACGAAACCACGCCACCCGTAACAAAAATATACTTTGTATCTGCCACGTTAAGGATTCTTTTTTAGTATGTTGATATTCATTCTTGTTGCTTTGAGATTTTCTCAAAAAATGAAGGCTATTAGCAGTCCGAAACGTGCTTCTATAACCAATGTGCGTCGTTTCATAACCAAACAAAATCATTGACCACGCCTCCATTCTAATAAAACAAAAGGCAAAGGTACATGATTTTTCTGTTAAAACCACATAGACACAAAAAAACTTATAAAATTGAAGCATTCGGTGTTCAGAGGTCAATATCAAGTGTGCTGAGTTGATATAAGTTGACACTAAATTTAAGGCATGTCATCTTATTCACTTCCGAGTCTGTTAAAAAGTTGGTTCTAATGTTTTTTTTAAACAGTTTAAGTTGAACGATAAAAAAGCAGCCACCAGAAAATCAACGCGTTTTAGCTACAGACAGATCTATTCACCTGCCAAATGCTCATACACATCTACCAGATTCATATTTTGGCAACGTACGATGCGTCCGGGAAATGTTTGCACAATAGAATAGTTGTGTGTGGACATAATAACAGCTGTTCCTTTTTCAGATATCGAATGCAACAACGCCACAATTTGACTCCCTGTTTCGGGGTCGAGATTACCTGTAGGCTCGTCGGCAAGAATGAGTAGTGGCGAATTGAGCAAAGCTCTTGCGATAACGACGCGTTGCTGTTCTCCTCCCGAAAGTTCGTGAGGCATCTTGTAGGTTTTGTTTTGCATGCCAACCTGAATAAGAACTTCTCGAACACGATCTTTTATCATCAATTTATTTTTCCATCCGGTAGCTCGAAGTACGAACGCCAAGTTTTGTTCAACGTTACGGTCGGTCAATAGTTGAAAATCCTGAAAGACAATGCCTATCTTACGGCGAAGATAGGGGATATTTTTTCGGCGAATTTTTGTCAAATCATAATCAAACACCCGCGCTTTGCCTTCTTCAATAGGTAATTCGGCGTAAATGCTTTTTAGCAGCGTGCTTTTTCCGGTTCCTACTTTGCCGATGATATATACAAATTCTCCGCGTTTCACTTGCAAATTCACATCGCGTAAGATGGTGTTTTCATCTCGATTGAGACGAACATCAGCATAATGAATCAGTATAGAATCTTCACTCATTATTTTATAAATTGAATCGTCATGGGATATTTCCAATAAATGCCATTGTTGGCACGCAGAGCTCCAATAATCACAAATATGATATATAAAACTCCGACGATTAAAAGTAACGGTATACCAATAATTGTTATTGCCAAAATAACACAATAGAGGAAATAACTAATCATGAAATTAGCAATATTTTTTCCATGCAAATCCACGTTCGGATTGTTCTTCTTATTTAATATCCACATCAAAATAGGTGCAACAAAACCCAATAGTGGTAAAATCAGCCCACTAAATTGTGATAAGTGCATTAGCATCAAATAGGTATTTTCTTGCATGCCAAAGAGGGGCTTTGCGTTTGCCTTGCCGAATACATTATCTTGCTGATTCAATATTTTACTCTTTTCGCGCTGGTATTCTTCTTCGGTAATGCTACCCTTTGTTCTTAGCTCGTCCAGCATTTTCAGATCTTCGTATTTCATAATTTTTTATTTTGGATAATTTGCAATCAATTCATCTATCAATTTTACCATCCTGTTAAACTCCTCTTGGTCGAAAAGTCGCGTGAGCATCACAATTTTACCCTCTCTGTCAATAATGACATTGCGGGTAATTCCTGATTTCTTTTCGGCATAGAGTCCAAATATATCAGCATGGGGATCCATGCCGATTGGGTAGGTCACACCGGTCGCCTCGCGCATCTCCGCAATTTTTTCCGCTGACTCTTCTCTTGCCACGCCATATAAGGCAAATTCCGCGTTGTCTTTATGTTTTTGCCAAATTTGTCGCTCAATATGTGGCATCTCTTTGCGACAGACACCACACCAACTTGCCGTAAATTGCAACATGACCACTTTGCCGCGCAAGGAAGATAAACGCACTTTCTTGCCGTCTGGGAACTCCATTTCAAAATCGGGCGCGATATCACCCACTTTTACAAGGAATTGATGACCATCCGTCAGGCTGTGTTTTATCGAATCGGCTACCTCATTCGCTGAATCAGACGAATTGGGATGGTTTTTTTTGACGAAGAGTTGCACGATACAATCAAAACAAAAATAAGTAGATAGAAATATATTTTCCTCATATTCAAAAATCGATTTTTTATTAACACAAAGGTATATTTTTTATGTTTATCCGCCAATGGTTCTTTTGTTTATTTTGAAAAAATGCGCCTTCATGCATAATTATCTTTTTTCAAAATATAATATGACTTAAAATAAAGAATCGATTCCAATTTTAATTTCAATAAAAAAGAGATATTTTTAACTGCTTATTTCGGTATGTGATAAATAAAAACTTTATCTTTGCAGCAGTTGAAACAATCATTTTTACAAGCAAAAATGACGTACGAAGAAACTCTCGAATATCTTTATAAACAGACTCCGGCATTTCAAAAAGTGGGTGCATCTGCATATAAACCGGGCTTGGACAATAGCCTGAGGCTCGACGCTTATTTTGGCAAGCCACATCGTAAATACCGTACAATTCATGTTGGCGGCACCAACGGAAAAGGGTCTACATCGCACTTGCTGGCAGCTATTTTACAACAGGCTGGATATAAAACAGGACTGTATACATCGCCTCATCTAGCGGACTTTAGAGAGCGTATTCGAGTAAACGGAAGAATGATCGAGAAATCATTCGTTATAGACTTCGTAGAAAGGCATCGCTCAGAATATGAGGCGATTCAACCCTCTTTTTTTGAACTAACGATGGAAATGGCGTTTGTCTATTTCGCTAAACAAAACATTGATGTCGCCATTATAGAGGTTGGCATGGGTGGACGCTTAGACAGCACAAACATCATAACGCCGGATGTTTCCATTATCACAAATATCGGCATGGATCACACTCAGTTTTTGGGCGATACAACCTCAAAAATTGCCATGGAAAAAGCGGGTATTATCAAACAAGAGACACCTGTTATTATCGGAGAAATTGAAGATGAAGATGTGAGAAAAGTATTTACAGAAAAGGCTCATGATATGAACGCGCCACTCTATTTTGCCGAAACAGAAATGGTAAACATCACAACGACTCTTACTGATAGTGGAAATTGGAAAATATCAGCTAAAGAATATCCAAATCTTATTTGCTCGCTTGGTGGCTTTGCTCAACAAAGAAATATTAAAACAGTATTGACGGCAATAAAAGTTTTACGAACAAAAGGATATTCAATTTCGGATGTAGCGGTGCATGGCGGCTTTGCTAATGTAGTGGAATTGACGGGACTGCAAGGACGCTGGCAGCAGCTTTCGGAGAGACCTCGTATTGTCTGCGACACGGCACATAATGCCCATGGCATTCGATATGTAGCAAAACAATTGAAAAATGAGAAGTTTAATCACCTACATATCGTTTGGGGAATGACAAACGAAAAAGAGCCGCTTTCAATCTTATCATTGCTTCCCAAGGATGCAACATATTACTTCGCCCGTGCCTCGGTAGAGCGCTCACAAAATGAACATCTGCTAAAACAAAAGGCTCTTTCTATCTCCCTCAACGGCAACGCATATCCGAGTGTTGCCGATGCACTGACCGCGGCACAAAAAAATGCCAAGACAAACGATCTAATTTTCATTGGTGGCAGCAACTTTATCGTTGCCGATGCACTCATTGCTTTTGACAATCAAAAAAAACTGACTTGACAATATAATAATATCCACTATAAAATTGCGTATAAATTAGCTGCAAATTATGTCCAAAAAGTATATGTTTTTTATTAACTTTGCGAATATATCTCATCTAATTAAACTATAAAATTATGGCAAAAAAAATTCTAGTAACCGGTGGAACGGGATACATTGGGTCTCATACTGTAGTTGAACTTCAACAAGCAGGATATGAAGTAATCATTATCGATAACTTATCCAACTCTAATGCTGATGTTATTGAGGGAATAACTCGAATAACCGATGTGCGCCCCGCATTTGAAAAAGTAGATTGCATCGATTTTTCTGCATTGAAAGCGGTGTTTGAGAAGTACTCCAACATTGAAGGAATAATTCATTTTGCGGCAAGCAAAGCAGTAGGTGAATCGGTGCAAAAGCCATTGATGTATTATCGCAACAATCTTGTTTCGCTTATCAACCTTTTGGAATTGATGCCAAAATATAATGTCAAAGGAATTGTTTTTTCTTCCTCCTGTACTGTATATGGTGAACCGGATCACAATCCTATCGATGAGAATGCACCAATTAAACCGGCCACATCACCCTATGGAAACACAAAACAAATCAACGAAGAAATTATTCGTGATTTTGTACATTCAGGCGCACCCATCAAAAGCATCATTCTTCGATATTTCAATCCTATCGGAGCACATCCATCAGCAGAAATTGGCGAATTGCCATTAGGCGTACCACAAAATTTGGTTCCCTACATCACTCAAACCGGTATCGGCATAAGAAAGCAACTAAGTATATTTGGTGATGACTATAATACTCCCGATGGCTCCTGCATTCGAGACTTTATCAACGTCGTAGATTTGGCAAAAGCTCACGTTGTAGCCATTGAACGAATGTTGAAAAACAAGTCCGACAAAGCGGTGGAGATATTTAATATTGGCACAGGAACCGGATTATCAGTACTCGAATTGGTGAATATTTTCGAAAAAGTTTCCGGAAAACCACTGAATTACAAAATTGTTGGTCGTCGCGAAGGAGATATTGAACAGATTTGGGCACAACCCGACAAAGCAAACAACGAACTAGGCTGGAAAGCCAAAGAAACTGTTGAGGACACGATGGCTTCTGCTTGGAAGTGGCAACAACATCTACGCGAAAAAGGGATTATGTAGAATTTTCCTGAAAATATAGCACCAAAAAGAGACGACACTCATCTGTGTTATCTCTTTTTTTGTTTTAATCGATTCACGAAAAACTCATCTTTTTTTGACAACGTTGTATAAAAATTGTGATTAAAAAAACATCTAAGAATACAAGTATATTTATACATGTGCCTAAATCCTTATTTCAGTGGAAAATGATTGGGGAGTGAAAAACAGTATCAAAAGAAATGCAATGCCCATATTGTCTTAATCCTTATTTCAATGGAAAATGATTTATGAGATTCATTATAAAATCAATCTCACGTGAGATACACGATGTCTTAATCCTTATTTCAATGGAAAATGATTTATGAGGAGTGATGAGACTGACTCAACCTTCTCAGGCTGAGGGGGTCTTAATCCTTATTTCAATGGAAAATGATTTATGAGAGCAGTTTGTTTTTATTCTTGTATTTCAGCAACATATCATACTTATCACTTCTTTTTTAGCAAAAAATGATGCAAAATAAGTGCCGATTTTTGCGAGTGCAAAGGTAGCGAAAATTTTCAATATATCAAAGAGCTCTTTTATGAATTTAAAAAAACAGCGTATTACGTGTTTTCATTATCAAGTCTACATCTATTGTTTTACCAATTATTTTCATTGACTGCAAATAATCGGTAGATATGGGTACAATGAGAATGCTGTCATTGTTTTCGTAGCATTGTTGCACTTCGGTTAGGTCGCCGCGAATAGCTTCATATTTGTCAACTGGCAGGTCTGCCAAAAAAATCGATTTTTGCACGCGTGTACATCCATTTTTCAGCAAGTATTTTACGATTTGGTTGCGCACTTTGGTGCTTTCGATATCATACATTACAAAAAACAACATATAATGTGCCGGTCTTTGGGGTTGTTTAACAATATTAAAAAGAAATTCAACACGCTCTTCCAAAGTGGTCAACCCTTCCACATTGCCTGTTATTCGATTTGGCGATAGTGGTTGAGGCATGCCCGCATGCGCGAATTTTTTCATTTTCTCAACAAAACTCAATGGTTGTTTTGTTTTCTTCTTCGCCATTTCGTATTGTTTTAATTAATGCTTAACCCACATTATTCACCAAAAAGTTGCATAATTTGAGGAAAATCCTTATTTTTAAGGCATTAAAAGAAAAACAATAGATTTTAACGCCCCCAAATTATGCAGGACAAATATACAGCCTTTTAC
>JAEZZZ010000046.1 GCA_023418255.1 Bacteroidota bacterium | reverse complement strand
GTAAAAGGCTGTATATTTGTCCTGCATAATTTGGGGGCGTTAAAATCTATTGTTTTTCTTTTAATGCCTTAAAAATAAGGATTTTCCTCAAATTATGCAACTTTTTGGTGAATAATGTGGGTTAAGGTTAAGTTTTCGGTGAAAGAGAGAAATCGCTCGAACTCATCAAAGAGTTTCTTCGGGGTGACGTGGGCGTATCGCTCGGTCGTTTGAATGCTACAATGTCCCAGCATTTGGCTCACTGTTTCGATGGGAACACCTCGTTCCAAAGTAATCAAGGTCGCAAAAGTGTGGCGACCGACGTGTGCCGAAAGAGGAATGGAGATACCTGCCCGAAGTTGCAGGGCTTTAAGCTGGACACGGTAAGCAGGATAAGCAATGGGAGCGAAGAGCGTAGTACGTTCATCCGATTGATACCGCTCTATCATACGAACCGCTTCGGATAGGAGCTTCACTCGGCAAAGGGTATTCGTCTTTTGCCTGCGAAACTTCAGCCACAACGCCCCTTCATCGTCCGTAAAAAGATGTTCCCTATTAAGGGCGACCATATCGCAATAGGCAACGCCCGTATAACAGGAGAAGAGAAAGAGATTACGGGCGGTTTCCAACTCCACTTCATACGGATCAAAAGTCAAGGCTTGCAACTTATCCAAAGAAGCTCTGTCCAATGCACGAGGTTGTTTATTCTCTCCTCGTTCTATCTCTATGTGAGCGAATAGTTGTCGTTCTGTCAAGCCCTCACGATACACCAAACGACAGACTTTCTTCACCGCCAAAACCATCTTACGATAATAACCTTGCGAATGCCTCAACTTTCCGACAGAGTAGTGTTGCAGGCATTCCAAGAAATCTTCTTCCATCTGTCCGAAAGGAATATCTGCCGTATGGTACTTCTCACCAATAAAGACTTGCAGATGCTTACGAATAGTATAATAACCTCTCATAGTCGTAGCCTTTATTTCGATGCCTACCTTTTGTTCCATATCTTTAACCATTCGGTCGTATCGTTCCAAAAAGGTGATTTGAGTTTGCATACTTCCTTGGAACAGCTCCTTGATGTCTGTTGCCGTAAAGACCGCTCCTCGCTCGCAAAGGAGTCGATAAGCCGACTGTACCGAGAGAAGCAAGCGTTCCAACTTGCCATTCGTTGCCACTGCTTCACGGCTTTTGCCGTTCAACCTGCTCTCACGAGCATTCCACAACTTCGGGTTGCACGACAGTTTACAACTGAATTGGGCTATGGTTCGCCCGTAGGTTATACGCCCCATTATCGGAGCTTGCCCCGACTTGTCCAATCCGCTCTTTTTGAGGTAGAGCAACACCTTGAATTTGTCTGTTTGCATACGCTTTTGTTTTTATGGGCAAAGTTACCCGTTACCGAAGCGTTCTCAGCTACGCAAAACATTGTGTTACAAAGCATCAGCACTGCAATAGAGAAAAGATTAGTTACCGAACACGCTTCTGTCGGTTACCTTCTCCTGCCTCTTCGTTACCATTCGAGGAATGGACTAACGATTTGGTAACGGAACTTCTGCATAAATCCACATCTTCTGCACTTTTATCCTCTGTGTAGAGTATAGAGAAATACTGCAAATGCCTCTCATTTCCATTTACTTACCTTCCTTCCTCTCCCTAATGCCCTTTCTTCGAATAGTTCCGCATGGAAATTTTGCTCCGTCCGCATGGAAATTTTGCTTCGCCCGTATGGAATTTTTATTCTCTATTTAGGTCGTCGAATAGATCAAATAATCTTGTAGAGTATGCTCACATTGGCGGGCTCTATTCGCATCCCAAACACTATGCTTGGTGTCCGCTCACCAAATTGAGCCCGATGATTGACAGTACAAGAGTGCAGAGAAAAAAGATGCGCCAAAAGGCAGTAGATTCACTCAAAAAGAAAATACCGGCCAGCACCGTACATACGGCCCCAATCCCGCCCCATACAGCATATCCGGTACCAACGGGAATGGCATTTTCGCCACTTATCGCTTTATAAAGAAGAAACATGCTGATTGATACACTTATTGCGAATGATAAAAACCACATAAGAGCCGTTTTGCCGGTGTTTTCCGACAAGCGTTCGAGACTGAATGCGAAGGCAGCTTCAAAAAGACCGCCTACAATTAAATATACCCAATTTATCATAATCAAAAAATGTAATGGCGTTTCTATTTCTATAAAAACTCGATTGTTTAGAATGAAGACAAACATAACCTATTTTTATACATTTCAAAGCATTTGAGCAAAATAATTATCTGTTGTTGCATATTTTCTTGTGAAATGGGAAATAGGAGTGCGCGTAAACATATATCGATGGATTTGACATTTTTATTTTCTTTCTTTTTGCTTTTGATAAGATTTGAAGTAATTTTGCTTTGCATAACTGAAAAATAAACTCAAATAGCAATATCCGACAATATGGATTGGGACAAGTTTTTATACGAAAATGATGAAGCCGCTTTTTCACGAATCTACAAAAACTGTGTTTCCGAATTGTACTCTTATGGAATCAGCCTCGGATTTCCTTCCGAATTGTGCATGGACGCCATTCAAGAGATTTTTTACAAACTCTATGTTCAGAAAAACCGATTAACTCACGTCTCGAACATTCGTTTTTATCTGTTTCGAAGTTTTAAAAATCAGCTTATCGATATTCAAAAAAAACGAAAAATAATCTTGCCGATAGAAAACAGCGAACATCGCTTTATGATGGAAATTTCAGTTGAAGACTCATTTACAAACGAAGAAGAAAGAAGCTTATTGAAACAAAAGGTGGAAGAACTTTTACAAGTGCTTACCGACCGTCAACACGAAGCGATTTATCTTCGCTATATGCAAAATATGGAATATGCTGAAATTTCCACCATCATGGATATGCATCCCGAATCGGTTCGAAAACTAGTTTATAGGGCAATGCAGGCTATTCGCAAGAGTGCCAAAAACTCACCATTCTCTCTTTTGTTTTTGTTATCACATCTGTTTGATCTGCACTAATATTGCGTCTTCTTTTTTCAGAAATCCTTTTTTGAATCTTGTCCACAGGCAAAAACCGATTGACAAACAGGAGGTTTTTGATTTTTTTGTGCAAAAAAACAAAACTTTTTACATAAAAGTGTCTACAAAATGTAGATTGAGTCGTCTCTTTTATAAATACATCCAAATTGTGGAAGAAAATATGACGAGGAAAAAACCTTATTTGTCGGTTTCCGATTTTTTCAATGATGATAACTTTATCGCGTGGCGTCTATTCCGAAGCGAAGAGCTAAATCGCCATTGGAATGATTTTGTAAAAGGAAACCCTGAAACCGTATCCCTATTGCACGAAGCGTGCAATAGGTTCGATGCCGTAAAACTGAATAAATCAAACTTGACATCGGGAGAAGAAGAAAAGTTATACACAAAAATAGTGACACGAATTAATAAACACAATCATCAAACGAAAAAAAGCGTGCGCTCTATTGGCTATCTGCGGCTTCATGTTTGCTTATTTTGGTTGGCTCGATCCTCTTTTTAAGGAAGCGGACGAAGAAGTAATCCCTCAAAACAGAGACGAAATTGTTGGCAGCTCTCTTCCCTCTCAAAACGTTCGCTTGATTTTAGGCGAAGAGGTTGTGAACTTAGAATCAAATGCAGCCATCACTATCAACGAAACTGGAAAAGTATCGGTAACAGACAGCACACAAAACAAAAAACCACTGCAACTGGTGGATAAAAAGACCAATAAACTGATTGTACCCTATGGGAAACGTTCATTTATCACCCTCTCTGATGGAACGAAAGTGTGGCTAAATTCCGGAACCGAACTCGAATTTGCATCACATTATGATGGAAAAAGCCGAGAAATCCAAATGAAAGGAGAAATATATTTAGAGGTAGCAAAATCTTCGCAACCCTTTATTGTACATAGTCGCTCCTTAGAAATTCACATTTAGGTTAGGAAAGATTGAACATCTAGCTTGGAAAATGAACCTGAAAACAAAAAATAAAAACTCTTCCCCCAAGTTTTTCCATCATTTTCTTCAAATTC
>JAEZZZ010000044.1 GCA_023418255.1 Bacteroidota bacterium | reverse complement strand
GTAAAAGGCTGTATATTTGTCCTGCATAATTTGGGGGCGTTAAAATCTATTGTTTTTCTTTTAATGCCTTAAAAATAAGGATTTTCCTCAAATTATGCAACTTTTTGGTGAATAATGTGGGTTAATCAATTCTTTCAGCGGTTCCTCTTTTGATATTTTAAAAGCAGAATCATCTTGCTTTGAAGTTAGATCGGTATTATTTTTTTTGCCATCAATTGTTGATGGTGTATCAATTTAAGAGTGTTCACATGCTATAAAAAATGTCATGCTCACCAAAGCTGTTAAAACTAATAAATAATTTTTCTTTTTCATCGTTTTTTAATTTTAAATTGTGAGTTAAACTGTTCCTTGTATATTAACTGAATGCTGTATTTGGCTAAAATTCAGAAGAATGAATAACTGATAGTATTCCGTGTCAAAGATATATAAAAAATATTACTAAGCAATAAGTAGGTGTCGTTTTAACATGAATAAGTTTCTTTCCTTTAGAAGAAACAAAAAAAAGATTAAAGAAACTCTCTCTAATCTGTTATAATGATGGATTTCAATATAGTCTTTAAAAGATTAATTTCTAATTATATAATTCTGCTTCTAATTCATTTTTGTAACTAACACAAGCCACGAGTAATCTTCCGAATAGCGCTTCCCAAAGCACCTGAGATAAAATCAATCAAATCTACAGCAATTCTTTTTGCTAAGATAAATATTTTGAGAAAATATATGGATATTCATTGTGTTTTTTTATAATGGGTTATGGGGTTTTCTCTGAAAAATCATGTACATTTGTAAAGAAAACTCTAATAGATCGATAAAAAGCTATGTCCGAAACGTGTCCTTTGTGTGGGAAGAACAAGATCAACAATCCTCTTTTTTGTGATTCTTGTTCTCGCAAGATAAAGAATGAATATGAAGTCCCTTTTCCGGGAGAAAAAAAAGTTTCATCAAGCAGTAAAAGCCAGGAGCAAAAAGAACGTTATGCCAAATCAGGCAAAACAAAAAAGAGCAAGACAGGTTTGGTCTTGTTAGCGGTTGCCATTGTTGTATTTCTTTTGGTAGGAGGTTTTTATTACTATAAATATGTACTAAAAGTTCAAAATCTGGAGCGTTCGGCTTGGGAAGCTACGGTAAAAGAAAACACCAAAGATGCATACTTGAACTATATCGCCACATTTCCCGCAGGGAAGCACTATGCCAACGCGCAAGAACATTTTTTAAAATTGAAAGGGGAAGAAAAAACGGCATGGGAACATGTGAAAAAGAGTGATAATGCGACTGAATTACGGGACTTCATAAAGCACTATCCCGACAATCCATTCATTTCGTTGGCAAAAATACGCCTCGACTCCCTTACGTGGAATGCAACGCTTAATGTAAATACCGTAGAGAGCTATTCCGATTATATGTTGCAATCGCAAAGCGGCGATTTTGATGGCGACTATTTTGCCGAAGCGCAAAAACGGTATGAAATGCTCTTTCAGTCTTATCCCATAAACAGCCCCGAATTGGATAGTGTAAAAATAACCATCGATGGCTTTTTCACCGCGCTTTCATCAGTAAATCATGCCGGCATCACACATTATCTCGCACCTGTTGTGTCTCGTTTTTTCGATTCCGGAACAGCACCGCGCGACAAAATAGCAGGAGAATTGTCCATCGGAAGCGCAAAAAGTCAAATGCCACCCATTAAGTTTATCCCCAACATGGAAGCTGTATGTTATGAGAAAATGTTAAATAACCATTTCAACGCGAGTGTTCCAATGATAAAATCATATAGTAAAAACGGAGAAAAATATGAAGTTGCCGGCTACATTGTTCATTTAGAAATGAATCCCTCGTATGAAATTATCTCAATTTTTGAGACCAAGCCTTATGTTGAAGCTCCCTGATTTTAAAACGAATATCCGTTTCGAGAAGATATGCCGCATTCTGCGAGTAAACCAAATCTCTCACGAATTGTTTATATACCATGCAATTCCAACTTACATCTGACTACAAACCTACCGGCGATCAGCCGGAGGCAATTAAAGCGTTGCTACAAGGACTCAATCAACGAGTTCCCTATCAAACGCTGTTGGGTGTGACTGGTTCGGGAAAAACATTTACCGTAGCCAACGTAATTGCGCAAATGAACAAGCCGACACTCGTTATCAGTCACAACAAGACGTTGGCGGCGCAGCTTTATAGCGAGTTCAAGACATTTTTTCCACGCAATGCCGTGGAGTATTATGTCTCTTATTACGATTATTATCAACCCGAAGCATATCTTCCGGTGACGGACACCTACATTGAGAAAGATTTATCCATCAATGAAGAGATTGAGAAGTTGCGCCTTGCCGCCACATCGTCGCTCTTGTCAGGACGAAGCGATGTAATCGTCGTTTCGTCGGTTTCGTGCCTCTACGGCATCGGCAACCCCGAGGACTTCAACAAAGTAAGCATAGACATCAAGCAAGGACAAACGTTTGAGCGTGACGAGTTTTTACGACAATTGGTTGCCGGACTTTATTCACGCAACGAAACAACGGAATTCAATCGGGGAAATTTTCGTGTCAAAGGCGATACTGTGGATGTTTTTCTAGCATATAATGATGCGATTATTCGCGTTATTTTTTGGGGCAATGAAATTGAGAGCATCGAAAACATTGATCCTCTTTCGGGGGTAACAACGGAGAAGTTTGAGCTATATCGCATCTTTCCGGCCAATCTGTTTGTCACTACACAAGAGCGAATTTTTAGGGCTATTGATGCCATCCAACTCGATTTAGGAAAGCAGGTCGATTTTTTTCGTTCCATTGGCAAACCGCTGGAAGCAAAACGTTTATATGAGCGTGTTACATACGACGTAGAAATGATAAAAGAGATTGGCTACTGCTCGGGAATTGAGAATTATTCGCGTTATTTTGACGGACGAGCACCGGGAACGCGTCCTTTCTGCCTGCTCGATTTTTTTCCGGAAGATTTTCTCACAGTTATTGATGAAAGCCACGTCACTGTACCTCAGATTCGAGCCATGTATGGCGGCGACCACTCGCGCAAAGTTAATTTGGTGGAGTATGGTTTCCGATTGCCTGCCGCCATTGATAATCGCCCGTTGAAATTTGACGAGTTTGAATCGCTCGTCCCGGGAATAATATTTGTGAGCGCCACGCCTGCCGACTATGAATTGGAAAAGTCCGAAGGCATCGTTGTCGATCAGCTGATTCGCCCTACCGGATTATTAGATCCGCCCATTGAAGTGCGTTCCAGCATCAATCAAATTGATGATTTGATGGAAGAGATTGAGCTACGCACCAAAAAGAATGAACGCGTATTGATTACAACGCTTACAAAACGAATGGCGGAAGAACTGACAGATTATTTGGCGAACCATGGCGTGCGATGCAGCTACATCCATTCCGATGTGGATACACTGGAGCGTGTCAAAATTATGGACGAGTTACGAAATGGAGTTTTTGATGTGCTTGTGGGAGTAAATTTGTTGCGCGAAGGATTGGATTTGCCTGAAGTATCGCTGGTAGCAGTTTTAGATGCCGATAAAGAGGGATTTTTGCGTTCGCATCGATCGCTCACGCAAACGGCAGGCCGCGCTGCTCGAAATGTGAATGGAAAAGTGATTTTTTATGCCGATACCATAACGGACAGCATGCGTAAAACCATCGATGAGACCAATAGACGACGAGAAAAACAGATAAAATACAATGAGGAACATGGCATCACGCCACGACAGATAAAAAAATCGCGCTCTTCCGCACTCGGGAAACAACAATACGAAACGCTTGAACCCAAAGCATATGCCGAGCCAATATACTATTCTTCAGTTTCGGAACCATTGGAAAAATATCATTCTGCAGGCGACTTAAAAAAGAAGATTGAAGAGGTGCGAAAAGCGATGTTGGATGCTGCCAAAAAGCTGGAGTTTATAGAAGCCGCACAATTACGCGACTTATTGATATCGCTCGAAGAGAAATTAGGAGAAACTAAATAGAAAAAGAGTGGAGACGATTTTTATTATTGAAATGCGATATATAATTTACATAAAAGATTAAGAAAAACGGATAAAAGTTGTCCGCTTATGTCCTGAATAGATAAAAGGACACACACAAATAAATTAATTATTAACATATAAAAAAGCACACATGATGAACAAAAAAGAGAATAACACATCAACATCTCATTCAGAAAAAAGAGGAATGAAATCGGATATTCAAATTGCAAGAGAAACACCATTAAAAAAAGTGAAAGATGTCGCAGAAAGCATCGGAATACCGCGTGAAGAGGTGCAAAATTACGGTCGCTACATGGCTAAAATTCCGATAAGTCTGTTGGACAAAAAGAAAATGGAAAACAGCAACCTTATCCTTGTAACAGCCATTACACCCACCAAGGCCGGAGTAGGAAAGACAACCGTCTCCATTGGAATGGCTCTGGGATTAACCAGGTTGGGTAAAAAAGCCATTGTGGCACTTCGCGAACCTTCGCTTGGCCCTGTGTTTGGGATGAAAGGTGGAGCCGCGGGTGGGGGTTACTCACAAGTGTTGCCTATGGAAAACATCAACTTGCATTTCACGGGAGATTTTCACGCTATCACGGTGGCACATAACACCATTTCAGCTCTTTTGGATAACTATATTTATCGTCCGCAAGCGTGCAATAAAATCATAAAAGAGGTTGTATGGAAGCGCGTTTTGGATGTGAACGACCGCAATTTGCGATACGTTGTAACCGGATTAAACGGTTCAGCAAACGGTGTTACACAAGAATCCGGATTTGACATTACCGCGGCGTCAGAGCTGATGGCAATTTTATGCTTGGCAGAAAGTGAAGACGACTTGCGTCGCCGCATCGAAAACATCCTGTTGGCATACACGCGCGATGACGAGCCATTTACAGTAAAAGACTTAGGCGTTGCCGGAGCCATTACTGTATTATTGAAAGATGCCATTAGTCCCAATTTGGTACAAACCACCGAAAACACGGCCGCATTTGTTCACGGTGGTCCGTTTGCCAACATTGCACACGGTTGCAACTCTGTTTTGGCAACAAAAATGGCCATGACCTATGGTGATTATGCGATTACAGAAGCCGGATTTGGAGCCGACTTAGGTGCCGAAAAATTCTTCAATATCAAATGCCGAAAAAGTGGATTGAGTCCCAAAGCTACGGTTATTGTAGCCACAGCACAAGGATTGAAAATGCACGGAGGAACGCCGGTGGATAAAATTAAGGAAGAAGATATGGACGGATTGAGCCATGGGCTGGAGAACTTAGAAAAACACTTGGAAAATTTGGCTGCTTTTGGACAAACAGTGGTGGTGGCATTCAACCGATTCCCGACCGATACGGAAAAAGAGATTGAGCATGTGCGTGATTTCTGTAAAAAACGTGGCGTACGTTTTGCATTGAACGAAGGATTTACGAAAGGTGGTGAAGGTGCCATTGAATTGGCAAAAGCAGTGATTGACGCTGTTGAGAATGAACCTTCAAAACCTCTGAAATTCACGTACGAAGATAACGATTCCATTGAGACAAAACTCGAAAAAATTGCTCTTTCCATATATGGAGCACGCGATGTGGTATTTGGTGAAAAGGCGATGAAGAAGTTGAAAAAAATCAATGGTACTGAGTTGGAAAAACTGCCTGTTTGCGTCGCAAAAACGCAGTATTCATTCTCGGCTGACCCAAAAGCATATGGTGTAGCCAAAAATTTCCGTTTCAAGATCAATGATTTGGTTATCAACCAAGGTTCGGAATTTATCGTAGCTATCGCGGGCGAAATGATGCGTATGCCGGGACTGCCCGCACATCCGGCAGCAAATTCGATCGATTTGGTAAACGGAGAAATTGAAGGATTAAGCTAAATCCTGTTTCTCAATAGGAATGTACATAAAAAGGGTTTCATTGAAGCCCTTTTTATTTTATATCGAACTCTAACAAAACATTACATTGCCTTATTTACAAACATTATTGATATCTGCCATCGAGATGATTTTTTTTATTTGTCGAACAGGGCTATCTTTGCAACAAAAAAAACGATTATGAGCAACGCAAAATTATGTCCCGAATGTCAATCAGAGTTTACATATGAAATTACATATGAAAATGGAAATTTCATGGCATGCACACAATGTTTTCACGAATGGGATCCCGCGTCATTAGCCACAGAGATTGAAAACGTGCAAAAGATCCTCGATGCCAACGGAAATGAATTGAACGATGGCGACACCGTGATTGTTATCAAAGATTTGCCGGTAAAAGGCGCGCCAAAACCGATAAAAGCCGGAACTAAAGTGAAAAACATACGTTTAACAGATGAAAACGACCACAATATCAGTTGCAAGATTGATGGTTTTGGTGCCATGGCATTGAAATCGGAGTTTGTCCGAAAAGCCTAAAAGAAAGTTTCCGCATCAGACCATTTATCCGATATTTATGGTACGGCAGTTTCCGCAACACTATCATCAGATTGAAAAACTGTTTGAATTTCTGATTTACCATCAGAAACAAACAGTAGATTATAACACCATGCTGGAAGCTGTTTCAATAGAAAAACCAATGCTGCAAAAACTTTGCATGGATTGGGCGGGTGTCGATTTTGAAACCCTGTGTTCTGCCGTTGGTGTGGATTTTCAACAAACGAACAGCAAACAAAATCTGTTGAAAATTCTTCGTGATACAGCACCCAATAAGCCATTCATAACAAACGAGAAGAGAGTAAAAATTTATCCGATAACACCCGAAGAGAGACTAACGGAAAAACATCCGCTCACCATATCGTATAGTTTTTATAACTCAGTTTTTGGAGAGACATTCATTGCCGCGACGCCACAAGGCATCTGCCGACTTTCGTTTGACAATAATCGTGACGCGGCACTTACGGAATTACAACAATCGTTTCCCAACGCAACATGCGTAGAGCAAAACAATTGGTTACATCAACTTGCTTTGCAGGCGATGCGCCATCCGTGCGATAGATCATTGCCCGTACTTCCTTTGCATGTCAAAGGTTCGAATTTTCAACTGCGTGTGTGGCGGCAGTTATTAAAAATTCCTGTGGGTGACGTAATCACGTATGGCGATGTGGCTTGTCGAATGAATAAGCCCGGCGCATCACGCGTTGTCGGTAATGCCGCTGGGTCCAATCCGGTGGCGTATTTTATTCCGTGCCACAGAGTGGCGCTTTCATCGGGAGCATTGGGCGGTTTTCGTTGGGGATTTGTTCGAAAATTGGCTATTATTGCATGGGAACGAGCAACATGCTGCAATAGCGAACATAACGAACATGATTTATCTGATACAGGACGTTCCATTGTTTAAATAGAGGCAATCGACAGAGAGATTCAACTTCAAAAAAAGAAAAATCTGCGCGATGTATAGCAAAAAAATACGATATTTGTACTCATTCTTCAATACAAAAACAGGAATCAAACATGAGATACGTTTATTCAATAATTATCGCGTGTATCCTTGCATCGGCAACTCTTTTGGCTCAAAACGATGTTGTTTATACGGCGAAAGACAAAGAACTTTTTGAGAAATATAAAACGTACATCCTACCGTATCGGCAAAAAACGCTGCAAACCACGTTGGAAAAAACGGCACGCTTCTTTCTTGGAACCCCATATGTAGGACATACATTGGAGCATACAACGGAAGAAAAGCTCGTTGTCAATTTACGCGAACTCGATTGTGTTACATTTGTCGAGAATGTACTTGCTTTATCCACTGTCGCTCGTTCGGTAGACTTCACATTTTCGTCGTTTTGTAATGAACTGCGCAAAATTCGGTATCGCGATGGAAAAATCGATGGTTTTGCTTCGCGCTTGCATTACACGTCGGACTGGGTGTTTACGAATGAGCAACGCGGTGAGATAAAAAACATCAGTCGCGATTTGGGAGGTATCCGCGAAAGTAAAACTATTGATTTTATGTCCACACATGCCGACGCATACAAAAAACTGAAATCTGACGTAAAAGCCCTCGCCAGAATACAACAATTGGAAAAAGAAATAAATCGACGTGGAGGTTTTTATTATCTTCCCAAAAACAAAATCAACACCAAAGCGGCACAAATTCCACACATGGCGATGATTGCATTCACGACAAGCATAAAGGGGTTAGACACTTCGCATGTGGGTTTCGCTTTTAAGCAAAACGATGGATTGACATTTATCCACGCCTCGTCGGCACAAAAAAAAGTGGTAATAAACCACCAACCGTTAAACAATTATTGCGTGGCGCAATCAAAATGCACAGGAATTATGATAATGGAAATTTTAAGCAGTAAAAAATAATGAAAACAGGAAACTTCATCATATCATTCTTTTGTGCAATGGCGATGATTGCTTTTACATCATGCCTGCAAGACAAAAAAGGACCATTCGTGAAAAAAGAAATCCTCTTTTCGCCCGACACGACTATTAATAAGCTGATAATCGATGATATCACAGCTAATTCTTCAAAAATAAAGCAGATTGAATGGATTAAGGATATACGAATGCAACCCGTGGCTCTGTTTTTTAATCGCGATAAAAGTGAATATCTGCTTGCTTATCAAAGCTATAAGATAAACATAGAGGGGTTTCGTTTTTTTGAAGTAGGCTACACCGCTAAACAATCGCAATTGTTACAAAAAGAGGGTGTTGTTTTACAAACAGCACATTTTAAAACCGAGTCAGGAATACAGTTAGGCGTGTCATCTTCACTTGTTCATAAAAAGAAAGGCAAACCCCACGAAACGGCTTTTACCAAAGGAAATCAGTTGCAAATCGACACCTACCGTTTATCGCCATCGCATCCCTATGTGGCAAAACACCACGCGACAGACTACCGAATGGAACTTACTTATCGTTCTGATACTGTTATTCTGTTTAAGTTTGGGTTTGATGAGTAAAGGGTGAAATAAAGAACTCGAATGTGAAGAGAGTTAGTCTATAATACAGCATCTATTCTGACAGTACAATTTATGTCTAAATCCTTTTTTTTCAAATTTATTAACTATCTTTGCACAGAGGACCTTTAGATTGAGTGTTGATGTTTATGAGTTCGGGAGCATGTGTAAATTTATTCAGTAAAATAGTAAAGTGTCCTGTTTAAGACGCTTTGCAGACAAATTAAAAAAGACAATATGGTATTAAAAGAACAACTACAAAAGCTAGCCACTGTACGGAACTCCCCTTGCGTCACTATTTCTTTAAATACGCACCGAACACATCCCGGCAATAAACGTGATGAGGTGCTTTTAAAGAATCTTATAAACGAAGCCAAAGAAAGAGTAATAGCTGAGTTTGAAAAACGGTCAGTTGTGTCGCTTTTAGAAAAATTGGAAGCCCTTCCCACGGAAATTGATGTGAATTATAACTTGGATAGTTTACATATTTTCATATCTGACAATACGAAGGAAATCATTAAATCAACATGGAAAACAACACATGAAGGTGTACATGTCTCTAATAGCTTTGCAGTACGTCCAATTATAAAATCTTATAATAGAAGCGAAAATTACTTGGTATTACTGCTTTCTCAAGGAGGTGTGCAAATGTACGAGGCAGTGAATGACGCTATTACCTCTGAAATACAAAATGATGAATTCCCATTTTCAGAAAACCCTCACTATAACACTCACCCTGATAAAGGAAGTGACTCTAAGTATTTAGATGATTTAGTACGCGAATTCCTAAATAAAGTAGATAAGGCGGTCGTAAAAGTTCATAATGAAACAGGCTTAAACTGTGTGGTAATTTGCACGGAAGATAACTATAGCAGGCTTCAGCAAGTAGCGGATAAACCGTCGATATACATCGGTCATAGAGCTGTTGACTATAGCAATACAGCATCTCATCATATCGCAAAACAGGCTTGGGAGATTATCTGCTCGACTCAGCAGCAACGCAGAACAAACGCAATAAAAGAGATGAAAGAGGCTGTAGGGCAAGGCAGGGTACTGACAGACTTACAAGAGATCTATCAAGCTTCTATTGACGGACGTGGCGAAGTGTTAATTGTGCATCAGGATTTTTCGCAACCGGTACTAATGAAAGATGAAAGAACCTTTGACCTTATTGATGATGCGACTGCGACTAATGCTATAGACGATATTACTAGTATTATAGCATGGGAGGTGATTTCTAAAAAGGGGAAAGTGTTTTTTACCTCTCAAGATGAAATAAAAGACCTTGGAGTTATTGTACTAAAAACGAGATATTAAAAACATATAAACTAATTTGAGATGAGAGTACTTAAGATAATCCTATTAATTCTGGTCGTAGCAATAGCTGCGGTCTTTACTATACAAAACATTCAAGTTGTAAGATTAAGTTTTCTGAATGTTCATTTAGAAGTCCCGCTATCACTAGCTAGTATTGCTATCTATGTCTTAGGGGCAATATCTGGTGGCTTACTTTTTTCATTTTTAAAAAATTTAGCAGACAATGTAACTAGAAGGAGGGATGCTAAATAACGATTAAGAAAAACAGGCAAGATAGTTGTAAAGATGTTGGCTTTTTAAGCCATGAAAAATAGGAGCCTTATATGAAAATACTTAATAAGTTTTTAGATGTTACAGAAAGATTCATAATAGTTACTTTGGTCCTTTTTATGGCGCTTGTATTAATAATCGCCACAGTTGAGGTGGGAGGCGTTGTGATCAAGGGCTTTATTGACACCTTAAAATCTACCGGGCATCTGCTTGACATAGATAGTTTTATGGATATATTTGGTTTCTTTCTAATTGTTTTGATTGGATTTGAATTGTTTGAAACAGTAAAGCTATACCTGAAAGAAAAAGTTTTTCACGGTGAGGTGATTCTAATGGTGAGCCTTATCGCAGTTGCTAGAAAAATCATTATCATAGATTACTCTAATGAGAACCCTTTAACTGTTTTTGCCATGTCTACACTAATTCTCTTTTTGTCCATTGGATATTATCTCATAAAGAAAACACTTAGACAGGGATAGTAAAACATAGGGAATATAATCATAAAGAACATTGTTGAGCCACCGCATACATCTGCTTTTTTTAACGCTGCTGTCCAACAAACATTTTTGTTAAAAAAACTGAATCAGATGCGGAAACAGGTCTTTGTGTTTAGTAATCATCCCAAATTCGCTTCTTTTAGGTCATTTTTGGTTTTCGATCTTTGCCGAAAAAAGGTTATGTTCAATTTAGATGTAAGCAATCGATTTGTTTTGTGTTTTATGGTGTTGATTTTTTTTGGATGGTTACGATATAGAAATACCTTGATGGTCAATGATTCGGGTAGCCAATATTCGTGGAGATTCCTCAGGATAGTCAAGCGCCAATTCTACCACCAGATTTTTCTGTTCTTCAGGGATAGAGTTCCATTGACGTCGACTTTGTCGATGATTCCTCAACGCGTCAATTCCGCCCCTATTGTACGCGTGATACCGGTTGTAGAACGTGCGTTTATGAATTCCCAATCGCTGCAGTGTACGATTTACGCCCAACTCCGATCTTTTAACAATTTCAATGATCTGAAGCTTTTTCTTGTGCTGATAATCTCCATATACTTCTTAAATTTATGAGTTATTCCGGCATATTCAAGCTTTTTTTTACAATATCATACCTGATTACCAAATCGGCCAAAGATTCTTTCAAAACCGCATTTTCCTTACGCAACTCCTTTACCTCCTCTGAGGTGGCTTCTCCGGTTTCGTTACCGGATAAGCGCTTCTTGCCGGCTTCGATAAATTCTTTGTTCCATTTGTTAATAAGTGGCTTCACTGATACCGTGTTTTCTACATAACTCGGCTACGGTCATTTCGCCGCGCGTGCCTTCCATTATGATAAGAGTCTTTTGTTCAGAGTTGAACACTTGTCACGTGTTTCGGCGAACCTCTTTGATTAATTTTTCGCTTTTTGTTACTCGTTTTTGCATAAAGTTTTGCTTTTGTAAAATTAGTAATTTCTCTGAAATTACTAAACTAATTTTGCACTTAACAGGTAAACTTTATGCTGAGGATTTATGGTCTGGAATTCAGCCCTTTTCGTTGCTTTTGCTTTGAAGAAATATGACGTAACGATGAACAAAAGTACATATTTTACCGGACAGTCGATGTCGGACATATAATAAAGTTACTCTTCAAATCAGAAATCCTCAGTTCAGAAAACGGGATAAACGTTATGCGAAGGACTTTGGGGTATGGCATTATTCTTGATTTATATCAATTTTTATATAAGTTTCAAAACAGGATTCAAGTGTAAAAACTAATCCTGTAGTTTGACGTTTACACAAAATATTGGATTAAGTACCCCAGTAGTCAATAAATTTATTTAATTTTGAAATTATGCATTAATTAAATCCGCATAAGTTAGATCTAAGAAACAGGGTGTAGAATCCTAAAAATTCAAATCTTTTATAAGCATTTCATCGTTTACTCGTTTAGCATGCATCAGCATTTCATCTTTCATCATTTTGTAAACGTTTTTATAAGATGGATTATCAATTAAATTCGTTGTTTCTCCTTTATCTTTATTTAAATTGAAAAGCTGCTCTTTATTTTTGAAGAAACGATAAAAAACATATTTAAAGTTTCCTTTAATTACAGCCCAACCCCTTGCTCCTTGAAGTCCATCCAGGTTGGTTTCTATAAAAATACTTTCATGTGTGGTTTTAGTTTTTCCTTGTACTAAATCTCTAATACTTAAGCCATTCAAGCCTTGAGGTGTTTTGATTTCTGCATAATCACAAATTGTGGGATAGATATCTATTCCAATATTTATTAAAGCCTCATTGTTTACGGTTCCCACGGATTTTGTCTTGCCACTAGGCTTTATAATCAGAGGAATATTCATGGTTTCTTCGAAAAGAGCACGTTTTTGATTCCATTGGTGCGCACCAACTCCATCTCCATGATCACTTGTGAGAATAATCATCGTATTTTCATACAGCCCTTTATCTTTAAGAATTTGAAGAAGTTTCTCAATTTCAACATCTACCCTTTCTACAAGCCTATTATATGCATATAAATAATTTTGCCAATCTCTCAAAGTGTAATTTTTAGTAGGGTATAGTTTGGGAGAAATTTCTTTATGTATTTCTACAACTTCCGGGAGATTGTCTATCGCATTGAAATTATCCGGTAATGGAGGAAGAGTCGCATCTTCCGGTATATCAATTTTTCCATAATGCAATGTTTGAAAACGTGCATATTCACAAGCTTCATGAGGGTTTAAATATGACGCAACGAGAAAAAAAGGTTTATTTCTTTTTTCTGAAAGGGCTTTTTCTATATGAATAGCCATCTCAGGGTCATTACTTCCACATAGTTTTTTAAAGCCAAATTCATTATCCGGAATATTTTCTGTGGGAATATGCCATTTGCCGGCATAAAGACAATCATAACCGGCATCTTGCATTTTAAACCCAAGTGTTTCTTTTTGAAATTCTACCGATAGGGAGTCGCCATTTTCATGCACTTTTACTTCGTTTGGCATTTTTCCTGTCATAATACTCGCTCTTGATGGTCCACTTAAAGGGTATGCGCAGTATGCCCGTGTAAATGTTACGCCATCATTGGCCAGTTGATCCATTGCCGGAGTATTTAAATTGGGATTTCCTCTATTGCTCATAGCATTAGCCGTTTGCTGATCTGTCATTATCAGAATAATGTTTGGTTTCTTTTGGGCTATTGAGTGTCCCAGACTCAAAAGAACAGATGTTCCTACCGCAATATTTTTTAATGTGTGACTACCAGTTTGCATTTAATTGTGTTTTTATTGTTAATATTAATGTTTATTCTCACTTCAGTGTTAATAGAAGACAATAACTTTTCCAATATTTTTGGCTGCAGAGTTGAAATAGGATAAATTATCGTTTTTTGTGTTTCAAAAATTAATGCCGGTTGTTTTGATTTTTGGAGATAGTCGTATGAAATACACACTTTCCCTCTGTTAAGCTTTGTAGAATTGTTTCCAAGAGTTTTAATGATAACATTATTATTGGGGTGATCTATCATTATTTCCAGTTTTTTGTTATTGAATATCGCTTTTCCTTCAGCTAATTGAAAATAAATGTCCATATCTCCTAAATTTTCGCCAAAAGCTTCATCAGCGATGACAAAAAAATTCTTTAATAAAAGAATACTTCCATGATGGTTTAATTTTTATATCTTTAATTTTAAAAACAGCCTTTTGTGTAGATTTATCTGAGATATCACAAAGGAGTAATTTAAAATCAGTTCCTTTAGTATTTCTATCGTCTTGTATGTCTTCAATCTAAAGTTTCTCACTGCAAATATAATTAATTAATTTTAAAAATGCTCTTTTAAGGAGATTTTAAGTTCAATTAGTAAATGCAACACAAGAAAAAAATCATAGAGGGTCTATGATTAGGCTAAAAGTTATAACTTTGTGTTGTTATGAAAACTAAAAAATATCTAACCAAAGAACAAAGCTACACAATATCTGTTACTGCAGCAGAAATGCTCACAAGGCTATATTGCACGCGTTATCAGCAAGCATCGCTCGGTATTACTGAGGGGGATAAAGCGAAACGCTTGTCCCAAAAACGGTAAACGCAACTATAATAAGGCGCATAATTACGGATATGTTTCCGAAAAGAGGTGAAAGTCGAAAAGCTACACGTGCCCATGGAAAAATCTGGTCATCGATGGTGGATTTTCGCGAGCCTATCGGTCTTCGACAGGCATCGCGAGATTATACGCTCATTTTTAATTCGAAAAAGGTTACAGTTGATTCATCATGAGTCTTTTGTGTCAAATAAAGAGGCACTCGAAAAGGGAATAGATATTCAGGCGATAACGGTCATTAAAAGATATCATTGGTGTCCGCTAAAACTTTTTTTGACAGCAAAAAAGAGTTTTCGCTATCGTTCAAAACCGGATTCGGTGCCGATGGTAACATTCAGAAATGGGCCTTGGATTTTGAATATGTACGGGGAGCGTTCGATAAAAATCCGTTTGTGAAAGCCACGCTTCAACATATTGAAGCGAAACGTGCGCTGGGCGATGAGTTGATTGAGCGGATGAAGCGGGTGTG
>JAEZZZ010000152.1 GCA_023418255.1 Bacteroidota bacterium | reverse complement strand
CTATTTAGATGAATTTTGCTATAAATTTAATCGAAGATACTTTGGAGAAGCACTTTTCGGAAGATTACTCGTGGCATGTGTAAGTTACAAAAATGAATTTAGGTATAAATACGGATAGTCATTAAAAACAATTACACGGCTCTTTGCGTGAATGTTGTAAAGACTCATTAGAAAAAAATATGAATAAAATTATTGTTGTTGGAAGTTCTAATATGGATATGGTAGTGAAAACTGATCGGCTTCCACGTCCTGGAGAAACCATATTAGGCGGCTCCTTTTTAATGAATCCCGGTGGTAAAGGAGCGAATCAAGCTGTCACGATAGCTCGTTTGGGAGGGGATGTTTTATTTATCACAAAACTAGGTTCTGACCTCTTAGGAAAACAATTGCAAGAAGGTTTTAGAAAAGACAAAATTCCATTGCAAGGTGTATTAAAAGATGAAGATATACCTACCGGTGTCGCACTCATTAATGTCGACCGGAAAGGCGAAAACTGTATTGCCGTAGCACCAGGATCCAATTGGACTTTATCAGCTGCAGATATTGATACAAAACAGCAATATTTTCAATCATCTACATTTCTATTGATGCAGTTGGAAATACCTTTGCAAACTGTTGAACATACAATTGCAATGGCAAAAAAACATCAAATGAAAACAGTCTTGAATCCGGCACCGGCCACCCAACTCTCTTCTCAGTTGCTAAAAGGTCTTTTTGCTATTACACCGAACGAGACCGAAGCGGAGATTTTGACAGGAATAAAAATTGCCGATGAGATTACAGCTGCTCAAGCAGCTCAAAAGTTGAGAGATATGGGCATTGAGAATGTGATTATTACATTAGGTAAAAAAGGCGCATTCTTACATAACGATGAATTTAATATGTTGATTCCCGCACCGAAAGCAAATGTGATTGACACAACTGCTGCAGGCGATGTATTTAATGGTGCTCTTGTGGTGGCTCTTGCTGAAAATATGACAATTAAAGAAGCCGTTGAATTCGCTTGCAAAGCAGCGTCTCTTAGCGTTACCAAGATGGGAGCGCAATCATCTATTCCTTATCGTGAAGAAGTGAATAAGCACTTTTTCTAATGTAATTTAACAGATAATATTAACTCTAAATCATTCATTATGTACATTGTTCAAAGTTATTCACTTGCAGTCATATTTTGTGTGATAACCATGCTTTGTTGGGGGTCTTGGGGGAACACCCAAAAACTGGCTTCAAAAACATGGAGATATGAATATTTTTATTGGGATTATGTAATCGGAATTGTTCTGTTTTCTTTGATCTCTGCTTTCACATTAGGAAGTATTGGTGCTGAGGGAAGTAGTTTTATCGAAAATATGCAACAAGCCTCATGGAACAACATAGGCAGTGCTTTTTTAGGAGGCGTGGTGTTTAATGCGGCGAATATTTTACTGGCGGCAGCCATCGGCATCTGTGGTCTTTCAGTGGCATTCCCGGTTGGAATCGGTTTATCCCTTATTTTGGGGGTTTTAATAAATTATTTAGGACAACAAAAGGGCAATCCAATGTTTATTGCATTAGGGGTAGCACTTATCGCGTTAGCAATTATAATGAACGCACTGGCATATAAAAAAGTGTCTATCAGTAAAAAAAACGTAACCAAAAAAGGAATTTTATTATCATTGCTAGCCGGTGTCATTATGTCTTTTTTCTATCGATTTGTCGCGGATTCGATGGATTTGGACAGCTTCGCTTCACCGGCGGTAGGGAAATTGACACCTTACACCGCTGTATTCGTATTCTCCACAGGAGTTTTTATAAGCAATTTTATTTTCAACACCATTGCCATGAAAAAACCGGTAGCAGGAGATCCGATTAGCATTGTAGGATATTTCAAAGGAGTGTCCAAAACGCATCTTGTTGGAATTGCCGGTGGTGTCATTTGGTGTATCGGGCAAACTTTTAGCATGATAGCTTCCGAAAAAGCGGGGCCTGCTATTTCCTATGGCTTGGGGCAAGGTGCTACTCTGGTTTCTGCTCTCTGGGGGATACTGATTTGGAAAGAATTTAAAGGCGCACCTAAATCTGCGAATATCTTAAATATAGGCATGTTTGTTTTCTTTATCATAGGATTAGGGTTGTTGATTTATGCCGGAGCTTAAGAAACGATAATTAAATTAACACTAAAAAATAGACTATATTTTGTAAAATGAATATTGAATATGACAAATTATTAAAAAATTAAATCAAATGAAAAAACAAACCAAATGCAGTTATTGGAGAAAAAGTCTCTTTGTCGGTGCATTATTGCTAAGTTCTTTTTCTCTATTAGCACAAACAATTACGGTAAGGGGTAAAGTGGTGGATTCTCAACAGCAGCCTCTTATTGGAGTGTCCGTTGTCCTTGAAAATACGACAATGGGAGTTAATACCGATTTTGATGGGAACTATGTTTTATCGAATGTGCCAACGAACGGGACGCTTATTTTTTCTTATATTGGGATGAAAACTAAGCGTATTCAAGTTAACGCACAAAAGACAATCAATGTTGTCATGGTTGATGACGCCGAGCTGTTGGATGAAGTGGTCGTTATTGGCTATGGCACGCAAAAGAAAATGCATGTAACCGGTTCTGTCTCGCAAATTGACGCAAAAGATATTATTAAGGCCCCCTCTGGCAATATAACCAGCGCGTTGGCCGGTAAGTTGCCCGGACTGGTTGCAACTCAAAAATCAGGCCAACCAGGAGCCGATGGCTCTACATTATTGGTTCGAGGCATCTCTACATTGGGTGATTCTGCTCCTATGGTAATTGTTGATGACGTTCAGCGCAGTTTCGCTAACTTGGATCCCAATGAAATTGAAAGTATTACCATACTTAAAGATGCCTCTTCCGCAGCGGTATATGGTATGCAAGGAGCCTCCGGAGTTATTTTGGTAAGAACCAAAAGAGGAGTAAATCAAGCACCAAAAATAACGTATACGGGAAAATTATCCTATAATCAAAACACAAATTATCCAAAATTTTTAGATGGACCGGATTTTATCAAATGGTATAACAAAGCTCTTGAGATGGATGATTTGGAGCCTTTATTTACACAAGAAACATATAATAAGGTATTAAATGGTGATAAAGAAGGTAAATATGCCAATACCAACTGGTTTAGTGAACTGATGAAAAAAGGCGCTTACTCGACACATCATAATATTTCGGTAACAGGAGGAAATGACAGAACAACATATTTTCTATCATTAGGCTATTATGACCAAGACGGTATTGTTGATAAGTTTGGTTTTAAACGTTATAATTTGCGCTCCAACATTGATGTGAAGTTAAATAAAGGATTTAAGTTGGGTTTAGATTTAGGAGCTCGTCAAGAACATAGAAATGGCGGATATTACTCTGTAAGTAATCAGGCTTGGAACAATCCAATATCTTTGGCGCAAAGAATGTTACCGATTGTACCAACGGAATATGGCGGACTACCGGTCGCCGCAAATATTGGTCCGTTTAAAAACAATCCTGTCGCGCTTAATAGTAAAACTGGTTATAACAACAGTGTTTTTAATTTGGTACAAACATCAATTACATTAGGTTGGGATGTTCCCTGGATAAACGGACTAAATCTTAAAGTCAAAACATCTTATGACAAAGATTATACATCGGCAAAATCATGGCGCGAACAGTTCGAGATGAATAGCTATAATGTTCACACAGAAGAGTATGAAACTATCGAGGTAAATCATGGAGAACCCAAAGAGTCTGTTTTACGCAAAAGTGTAGGACAAGCTCAACGATTGACCATGCAACCATCAATTAGCTATAGCAAAACCTTTGGTCAGCATGATGTTTCAGGTTTATTGCTATATGAGCAATCAACTTACGAATCTGAAAATTTATCGGCTGCTGTTCAAGGGTTTGACTTAAGCACACTCCACGAAATAAATATGGGGAAGAAAATTTTAAATGACAAGAAAACAGATGCCCTTTCCGGTGGCAGTTATATTTTTACGCGAGCTGGATTTGTTGGGCGTTTAAACTATAGCTATGCCAATAAATATATGGCGGAATTAGTTGCCCGATATGATGGGTCAGTTAAATTTCCGCCAGAAAATCGTTGGGGATTTTTTCCCGCCGCGTCTTTTGGATGGCGTGTCTCAGAAGAGGATTTTTTCGCAAACATGAAAGAAAATGTTGATAACTTCAAGTTAAGAGCTTCCGCGGGATTGTTAGGAAATGATAGAATCTCAGATTTTCAATATCTTAATTTGATGAATCCAAATCCGCCAACACTCTATATCGGCGATAAGGAATATATTTCAATATATACGGCAGGAAATGTCAATAGAAATATTACTTGGGAAAAAACAGCTACCTATAATGTTGGATTTGAATTGCTTCTTAAACGCGGAATCTTTGGTATCGAGTTTGACTATTTCTATAAGTTAACTAATGATATTCTTATTTCAAGTGGAGCTATTTATCCTCCTTCGCTTGGAGGAAATCATCCAAGTACAATCAATGGCGGAAAGGTGAGCAATAGAGGTTTTGAATTGGTGCTAACTCATCAAAACAGAATAAATGACTTTTACTATACGATAAAAGGGAATATTAACTGGTCAAGAAATAAAATTCTTAAAATGAATGAAAGCCCTAATATTCCTGATTATCAGAAGAGAACCGGTCGCAAGATGGGCGAAAAAATGGGCTTCATTACCAATGGCTTATATCAATCGGAAGAAGAAATTCAAAGTTCACCCACCTTGGCTCACCTAAACAAAGAACAGATTCGTCCTGGCGACATTTGGTATAAAGACCTAAACGGTGATGGTAAAGTTGATCAAGCTCAGGACTACACTTTTGTTGGGAATGCTAATTTACCAGAACTAATTTATGGATTAGGGTTCAATGCGAATTGGCGAAATTTTGATTTATCAATATTTTTTCAAGGCGCCGCTATCACGGATGTATTTTTAAGTGGAGTATATGGCAATGGACACGTAGATGCCACGATATTTACTCGACCTTTCCATGGACAGGGCAACTCGCCCTATTTCTTGATCGAAAACAGTTGGACTCCGGAAAATAGAAATGCGGAATTTACACGACTCTCAACACGTGCCGCGGAATTAGGTAACTGCAATGGCTGGGCCTCAGACTGGTGGGTTAGAGATGGCAGTTATTTACGCTTGAAAAATTTGCAAATCGGATATACGCTAAAAAATGAATATCTTAAAAATGTAGGAATTGACAATATTAGATTAATGCTAACTGGCGGAAACTTGTTTACATGGTCGAAATTGACAAAATATAATATTGATCCGGAAATGCCCGAAATTACTAATGGATATTATCCACAACAAAGGACTTATGAATTCGGAATTAGTTTAACTCTTTAATAAAACAAAGAAGGATTATGAAAAAAACAAATTATATATTACTGATACTTGGTCTTGTTTTCTTGATTAGTTGTGAAGGCTTGTTAGACCCAAAACCAAGAAATAAATACACCGAGATGGACGCGTGGAAATCAGTTGAAAACACCAATTTATATATCAATGGATTTTATAAGGTTATTTATGAATATGGCCCCTATGGACGTAAATATGCCGGTGTAAGTATGACTGATGGATTTTCTGATATTTTGCGTTATAGTGCTAATGTAATGGGAGGCTATGGAGGAGATGTAAACAAAGTCGTTTACAATGGCAATATAAGCCCCTCCGGTAATCTTTTAAGTGATTATGCGTATGAATACAACCGTATTCGGCGCGTCAATGAATTTTTATATGGATTGAAAACATATGCCAAGTATGATGAAAATATAAAAACATTAATGGAGGCGCAAGCACGTTTTTTTAGAGCATACTTGTATTTTATGTTGGTGCGTGGTCATGGAAGCGTTGTTATTCGCGATTACATTGACGGTCCAAACGAGGCGTATAAGCCGCGCAGTTCAGAAACTGAATGTTGGGATTTCATCGAAAAAGAACTCGATTTTGCAGCGGAGAACTTACCTGAAGAATGGGACGGAGATAACTATGGGCGTATAACTAAAGGTGCGGTATATGGATTTAAATCTCGTGCGATGCTGTATGCTAAAAGATGGGAAAAAGCCGCGAAAGCCGCGCAAAAGGTTATTGATAAAGAAGGTGGCCTTTATGGATTAATGGAAAATTATGCCGACGTTTTCAAACAAAAGGATTTCTGCAAAGAAACAGTTTTAGGATACCGATTCCATGGTGAAGTAAGACATACAGAACTATTTGATAAATATTATAGCCCGAGTGGTGACTTTGCCGCTGATGACAGTGATGTTAAAAGTATTGCTGTTCCAACACAAGAAATTGTAGACTCATATTATATGTCTGATGGAAGCGAATTTGATTGGAATAATCCGGAGCATGTTGCAAACCCGTATAAAAACAGAGAAGAACGTTTTTACGCGTCGATTCTTTACAATGGAGCGCCATGGAAAGGTAGGACAATAGAAACGTTTGTTGGAGGAAAAGATGGATACAAGCAATTCGGAATCGAAGACTTTCCAAACACAACTACTACAGGATATTATATTCGCAAACTATTGGATGAAGATGTAAAAGATATGGCTGTAAAAGGAATTACAACCTGGAATGAAATACGCTATGCCGAAGTGTTGCTTAATCAAGCTGAGGCGTTAAATGAAACCGGGAATACTGCCGACGCGTTGAAACCTCTCAATAAAGTGCGACAAAGAGCCAAACTACCTAATATATCGGAGTCAAATCAATCACAGTTGCGTGAAATTATTCGAAACGAACGAAAAATTGAATTAGCTTTTGAAGGACAACGTTATTGGGATTTGCGCCGGTGGAGAACGGCTTTAGAAATACTCGGCGGCAGTCGCATGCATGGCATGAAGATAGCCAAACAAGCCGATGGAACACTCCACTATCAAGTGGTTGATTGTGACGGGAAAAATCGTCATTTTGAGGACCGATACTACCAATTCCCCATACCTTTGAGTGAGATTCAAAATAATCCTGAGTGTAAACAAATAGAGAAATGGTAATTAAAAAAATGTAAAAAATGAACTACTTATATAAAACACTATTTATTTTAAGCGTCATCTTTTTAGGATTTGCTTGTGAACAGCCAGAGCAACTCGTACCCACATTAGGTAACGAAATTACAGGAATACGAATAATATTTCCTGACGGAAAATCGACAGATTTTGCCGTAAATCCCGATCAGGATGGAGTGATTGACTTGGAAATGGATGGGAGCATCAATACAGACTTGACAAAAGTACGAATGTCTGTAAGTATTCCAAATAATGCTACGATTAAATCAGAAACACCTCTGGGACAGTTTATGGATTTTACAAAACCTATTACATTTGATGTAGTTGGCGCGGACGGTGTCGCTAAAACCTATACTGTAAAATTAAGAATCGTTGCAACAGCGATCAATATTCAAGAACTCTGGAAAAAAACAGCCAGTGAGCTAAACTTTGTCACCCATAACAATGGAGCTTTGGCCATCAGTGGAGACTATCTTGTAATACATGAGCGAACTCGATTCGATTATTATAACTTGCACGACGGAACAAAAGCCGGAACGATGTCATTTGAAGGTGTTGACTGGAACACATTGACACGTACCGTGCCATTATTTATGGCAAACGATGATGCTGGGAACATTGTATCATGCAATTTTTATATGTCACGATGGATGCCAGAAGACGGTACTAACACAATCCATATGTTCTGGTGGGAAGGAGTTACAGCCAAACCTAAATTACTTTTTTCATACGATGTTGATATCGAACTTCCGGGGAACATTGATGTAGGACGCAAATTCTACGTACGTGGAGATATCACAAAGCACGCATTTTTATACATGGGTGTTTCGTTTCAAAATATGTTTTTGCGTTGGGAAATAAAAAATGGAAATGTGGTTTCCGAAGAACCCGAGAAAATCAAACTTGATATTGATTATCAAATGGGAACTTTTCCAACAATTGTTCCGATAGAGCTTGGAGAAAATAGTAACTACTTTATTTCTCGTTATGAAAATAATGAGCCAAGAGTGGCAATTACATATATGGATGGTAGAACCAACAAGCCAATCCATAAATCAGAAACTCATATTCAGAATGTATTTCACCAGTGGCTTACAGGAGGGCACGCTTTTGACTATCTTGATTTGAAAGGCGCGCGTTATATTTTCTTAATCGAACAAAATGAATGGAACTGGATGAGGGTCGTTTTCAATGTGCGCGCTTTGATAAAAGATCCCGGTTCGGTGGAGTCCATTACAAATTTAATACATACAAGAAAATGGGCCGATTGGGAGTATTTCCCGCTTGACCCCGCCTATGGATCTAACGGGAACACGACAGGTGATGTTGTAACCCGTGTAAACCCGGATGGTAAATCGGCGACGGTCGCTTTCATGTGTACCAATTCAGGTGTAATAGTTTGGAAAGTTAATTTAGAGTAAAAAATTATCAAATCAATACGAGAGAGGAAGGAACTTCCTCTCTCGTATAAAAAAATTATAAAGGAAGCATCTCTATGAAAAAATATACTGTTTTTTTCGCGATTATTGTATTGATTTTAGGAGGAGCTTGCAGTACATCAAGCAATAATCCGATTGGGAATGATGACATTATTTGGAAACCCTCAAAGCCAAGTGTGTCCGCAATTAAAAAGCCTAAATTTTTATGGGTTGACGCCCCGGCAAACTTTAATGATTTTGCCAATAATAAAGAAAAAATAGCACAAGATTTGAAACTGGTAAAAGAAACAGGATTTACAGATATTGTTATTGATATAAGACCCGCGGTAGGAGGAGTTTTGTTTAAAACATCCGTTCAAGCACCAAAAGTCGAGTGGCTTACCGCCTGGGTTAATGGTGAATATAAAAAGATAAACCGTATGGCCACTTGGGATTATTTAGATGCTTTTGTTGAAGTTTGTAAAGAGTTGGATTTGAAAATTCATGCTGGATTCAACGCAATGAATGGAGGTTATAAGGATGAATTAGGTGAAAGCGGCATATTATACAAAGATCCTTCAAAAAGGGAATGGGCAACTTTTATAAACACTAAATCAGGTATTATAAACACCATGGATTTAGGAGGTGGATCCAAATTTTTCAATCCGTCGCACCCTGAAGTACAAAAATATTTGTGTAGTCTCCTAGAGGACTTGGCCAGATACGATCTTGACGGCATATTTATTGACAGGGGGCGATTTGAAGGAATGTATTCTGACTTTTCTGAATTATCCAAAGAAGCGTTTCAAAAACACATTGGGAAGACAGGATTAAATTTTCCGGATGATGTCATGAAAGTAGATATAAATAATAAAATACATAAAGGTCCGCTTTATAAACAATGGCTTGAATTTAGAGTAAAAGTAATTCATGATTTTATGCTTAAAGCAAAAGAGTCGGTAAAAAAAATAAATCCCAATATGAAGTTTGGAGTGTATGTTGGTGGTTGGTACTCAAGCTATACTGAAAATGGAGTGAATTGGGCAAGCAAGTCCTATAATACAAGTTCTTATTTTCCTGATTGGGCGACAAAAGATTATAGTAAGTACGGAATAGCCGACATGATGGATCAGATGCTTATAGGTGCTTATGCCTCGCCGCTTAACGTTTATGGCTCAGGCGAATGGACAATGGAGGGCTTTTGTAAGTTGGCGAAAGAAAAAACAAAAAATTCGTGTCCCATGGTAGCGGGTGGACCGGATATAGGAAATTGGGACCCCGACAACAAAGTCTCCGAATCGGCTGAAAACCAGGCCATAGTAAACTCGGTAAAAGCTTGCATCGACGCGTGTGACGGATACTTTCTTTTTGATATGATACACTTAAAAATGGGCAATAAGTGGAAATATGTAAAAGAGGGAATCGAAAAAGCTCATAAGGAAAACGATTAAGTCACAGTTAATTGAGGAGGATAAAACGATAAACAGTATAAATGAAAAATTATACACGTAGAAAATTTGTTAAAAGTCTTGGTGTCACCGCTTTTGGAGCATTTGCCTTTCCAAAATTGTTGTTTGGATTGACAAACAATTGGTTGGCAAATTCCAGGTTAAAGCCAATTGAAGGATCATGGTTTGAGTTTCAGCACCATAGCGTTATAGAAGGGACTTATTGGAATCATGCTCTGGTCGAGTTTACGAAAAGACAATGGGATTATAAGATAAAAGAAATAGCTCTGTCGGGAATTCGTTATCTCGTACTATTAAATACGGCTATTGGCGAAAAGTCTTTTTATCCTTCTAATATCTTGTCTAAACATGATTTTTCTTGTCATGATCCATTAGAAGTTGTATTATCTGCCGCAGATAAGTATGGGGTAAAATTCTTTATCAGCAATGGATTTTATGGAGAGTGGACCAACCCTTATTTTTTAATGCAGGATAAAAATATACAAAAGATAAGACTTAAAGCCATGAATGAAATTGCGCAAAAATATGCTCACCATGAAAGCTTTTATGGCTGGTATTATCCAAACGAAATAGAAATAAAGGGACATTTTGATAACATATTTATTAACTATGTAAACGCGTGTTCGGAAGAAGCAAAAAGAATAACGCCACAAGCGAAAGTTTTAATTGCTCCATATGGCACAAGAAATGTGGCACATGATGAACTTTATATGAAGCAGCTCGAACAACTAGAAGTTGATTTTATCGCTTATCAGGATGAAGTGGGAGTTCAAAAAACAAATGTTGAAGAATTAGAACCTATTTTTGAAAAATTATATTCTATGCATTCTAAAATAGCAAAATCACAGCTGTGGGCTGATATAGAAATTTTTGATTTTGAAGGTGAGGTTTATAAGAGTCCTTTAATCCCTGCACAAGCTGAAAGAATAGAGCAACAAATAAAAGCCGTAAAAAATTATGTTGAAAAGATTTTTATTTATCAATACATTGGGCTTTTAAATAGAAATGGGACTTATTCTTTCGCGGGGCAGCCAAATTCAAGTAAACTACATCAAGAATTAAAACGAAAACAACTACTATCTTAATCAGAAAAAACTGTGAGAAAAATGAGAAATTTTATGACAAAATCAGTGTTTGTGTTATTTATTTTTATCCCTTTTTTATTTTCATGTCACTCGTCAAAATATAATGAAACAAAAAAAAGAGATGTCGCATCTTCATCGACACCAAAGCTTATTTGGATTGACGCAACCGCGAATATTGAGCGATTTAATAATAAAGACACAATTGATTATTATCTCGAAAAAGTAAAAAATCTTGGATTTACGGATATTGTAGTAGATATGCGTCCTATATCAGGACATGTTTTATATGATAGTAAGATAGCCCCTAAACTAACAGAGTTTAATGGAAAAAAAATAGTTTATACGTTTGATTACCTAGATTATTATATCCAAAAAGGACATTCAATCGGATTGAAAGTTCAGGCTTCCTTGAATACGTTTGTCGCCGGACATAACTATACCGATTCAGGACCAATTTATGAAGAAGACAAATCAGACTGGGCCTCCGTTGTTTATCCCCCCAATGAAGAAGTGAAATTTATTCCTATCACGGAAGAAAAACATAAATATTCGGCAATGGTGAATCCTGTCAACGAATCGTTTCAAAAATATATAATCTCTCTTTTTAAAGAGTTTATGCAAAAATACCCAAAATTAGACGGATTAATTCTTGATAGAGTGCGTTTTGACGGCTTTACCGCGGACTTTTCCGATTTGTCACGCCAAAAATTTGAACAACACATCGGTAAAAAATTAGATGCATATCCTGATGATATTTATCGTTGGAAGAAAGACGCGAATGGTAAATTTTATCCTTACAAAGGTAAATATTTCTTGTCTTGGATTGAGTGGCGGGCTTCGGTGATTTATGATTTCATGAAAAGAGCAAAAAAAGCCATAAAGTCCATAAATCCAAAAATAACATTCGGAACTTACACGGGTGCTTGGTATCCAACATATTATGAGCTAGGGGTAAACTTTGCAAGCAAACATTATGACCCTTCTGAAGAATACGACTGGGCAACGCAAGCATACAAAAACACAGGATATGCTGAAATAATGGATCTTTTTACCGTTGGAAATTACTATAAAAATATTACAATTGAAGACTACCTTAAAGAAAATCCTCAAATAAAAAATGAAACAGACATGTGGGCGCAAAGTAGCACATGGTATTGTGTGGAAGGCTCATGCGAACGTCTTCGACAAATAATGCATGACAATTACTTTATTGGAGGTGTTTTAGCCGATCAGTTTTATGATAATCCGGATGGATTAACAGAGTCCATCAAAATGAATCTCGCTAAATCCGACGGATTAATGATTTTTGATATCGTACACATCATTCACAAAAACATGTGGGATGCGGTAGAAAAAGGAATGCTTGAAGCACAAAAACAGAATCTAAATAAATAAGGAAATGAATAAACCTAAATTTAATCGCTCACTAAATGTTTATCTGCTGACACTCCTTGTAGCCATTTTCTTAACAAGTTGCTCGGATAAAAAAATACATAAAGAGATAGATTTTCACTATGTCTTAAATTTTGAAGTATTGTCACACAAGGCTCTAAATGTAAAAATCGATAATTTTAAAAAAACGATTGAAGTCTTGATGGAAAATGGACAAAATTTTAAAAATGTAAAAGCAAGATTGGAACTGGCGGCTAATGTGTCCTTGTTGCAGCCTAAAACAGCTGTTTTTACTTGCGATTTGACAAGTCCCGTCGAGATATATTTAAAAAAAGGAGATGAAACTATCAAGTTTAAGCTGCTTCTGCAATTGCAATCTAAACCTCTGAAGATATCATCAACCCATTGGGAGCAACAATCACAATTTGGTTATCTCCCCGATTACATATCAGTGTATAAATACAAAAAAGACATTTTTGGAAAATCGGTTAAAGCCTATATTGCCGTCGCCGATATAGGACAGGGGAAAGGAAAATTCAGTGTGTTGGGTGAAAAGAAAGGTGCCTTTACCCCATTACAATTTTATCAGCAAAACGCTTCGCCAAAAGTATTGCTCAACGGAGGATATTTTTGGGCAGGAACATCCTTGGGATTAATGATAAAAAACGGAAAAACAATTTCGAAGGCGGAACCTGTGGTCACCCGAAAATATAATGGAGAAGATGCTTCATATTATCCTACAACCGGAGCTTTTGGGATGGAAAGCAACGGTACCTTTACGGCCCAGTGGGCATATCATTCGGGCGATATATTATATGCTTACCCTAATCCCGCTCCCAACAAAGCCGGCGAAAAGCCATCTCCTATCCCTGATAAAAATTATCCACAAGGAGCAAAGAGCTGGCAGCCTCGTGAAGCCATTGGAGCCGGTCCAATATTGATAAAAGACGGGGAGTATAAGAATCTTTGGGAAAATGAACTCTTTGACGATGCCAGTGGCGTGGGAGTTAATTTTAATCATCCGCGTTCAGCAGCCGCGTATCATCCAAATGGATATGTCGTTTTTTTTGTTTGTGAAGGTCGCAACAAAACACCAAACACTCCCGGGCTATCACTCAAAAATGTAGCTGACTTATTATTGGAACTGGGTTGTACAGCAGCCATCAATTTAGATGGAGGGGGATCTTCATGCATGCTTATCAATGGTAAAGAAACGATTATACCAAGCGATAAAAATGGTCAGAGAGCTGTAACAAACGCGCTAGCTATTTACTAACGTGCAATTTTTTATCTCATGAAAAGATATTTGATATTTTCACTTAGTCTCTACTTTTCGTTTAGCGCGTATGCGCAAACGCGTTATTATGACGCGAAACAATTCCCTTTGATAGGGAAAATATCGGAGAAGACTGAAACACGCTATGAACGTATTCCGGTATCCATAAAAGGCAAATGTCGTCAACCTGTATGGAGCTTAGGGAAAAATACCTCGGGACTGGCTGTTCGATTTCGGTCGAACAGCACATCCGTTTCGGCAAAGTGGAAGTTGCTTAATAATAATCGTATGAACCACATGACCGATACCGGTATTAAAGGATTAGACCTGTACGCGTGGGAAGATAATCGTTGGCAATTTGTCAATTCTGCTCGTCCCGATGGGATTGAAAATGAAAAAAATATCATAAATAATATGAACCCGAAAGAGCGAGAATTTATGCTCTTTCTTCCACTTTATGATGGTATTACTCATTTGGAAATTGGTATTGACTCTTTGGCTTATATTGAAAAGCCTGCGTCACCATTTCCCCGTACCGACAATCCGATTATTATTTACGGAACAAGTATAACACAAGGAGGATGCGCTACAAGGCCCGGAATGTCTTATGCCAATATTTTGGAAAGAAAGCTGAATAGGGAAATCATAAATTTAGGTTTTAGCGGCAATGGAAAGTTGGATTATGAAATTGCTGAAATTATGTCGGAAAGACAAGATGCTGCTATGTTTGTATTAGATTTTATCCCCAATGTACATGCATCTGAAATAACCGAGAAGTTGAGTACGTTTATACAAATTCTGAGAAGCAAAAACCCGGCGACACCAATAGTCTTGGTAGAAACAGTAATATTTCCACATGCTTTGTTTGATCAAAATACGTATGAGGTCGTTACGTTGAAAAATAAAACCCTTCACAAAGAATTTCGTGCGCTACAAAGAAGAGGCGACAAAAATATTCATTATATAACAACAAGCAATCTTATCGGAAGTGATGGAGAAGCGACTGTCGATGGTGTTCATTTTACCGATTTAGGTTTTTTGCGATTCGCCAATGAAGTTAGTCCAATCATTGAAAAATTAATTCAAAATAAATGAAAGTATGAATCAGAGTTCTTTTACTTTAATAAAAAAAACAAACATGTTAAAAAACATTTTTATATTTTTATTTGTAATCCTTATTACATCTTGTGCCACATATAATCGTCAAGAGAATACTATTTCACCTGACATACTCATAGTTGGGGGAAGTACAAGTGGTATAAGTGCCGCAATATCATCTGCCAGAATGGGTGTCTCTACGTTACTAATAGAAGAATCAGAGTGGTTGGGTGGAATGCTCACAAGTGCCGGAGTCTCCGCGATAGATGGAAATTATAATTTACCCAGTGGGTTTTGGGGAGAGTTCAAAGACTCTTTGGTTAACCATTACGGGAGTAGTGAAGCTATTAATACCGGCTGGGTAAGCAATGTCTTGTTTGAACCATCTGTGGGAAATAAGATTTTGAAAAAAATAGCTCAACGGGAAAAGAAGTTGACAATTCATTTCAACACTCGACTGAAGTCGATAAAAAAAATAAACAAAAAATGGATTGTGGAAATAGTAGACAAAACATCGCAACGCAAGCGAACTGTTTATCCTAGAGTTGTTATTGATGCAACTGAGTTAGGTGATGTCGCCCTATCATGTGGAGTAAAATATGACGTTGGCATGGAGAGCAAGGTGAGTACAGGTGAAGATATAGCACCGGAAAAGGAGAATAATGTAATACAAGACTTGACTTATGTGGCCATTTTAAAAGATTATGGAAAAGATGTAACTATTGAAAAACCTGCAGGATATGATCCGGCTATATTCGCGTGTGCATGCGAAAATATTCTTTGTGAAACCCCAAATCCTAAACGTGTTTTATGGTCAAAAGAAAAAATGTTGACATATGGCAAACTGCCGAATAATAAATATATGATTAACTGGCCGATTCAAGGGAATGACTATTATCTTAACCTAATAGCAAAAACAGAAGAAGAGCGCGTAGAAGCATTGAAAAAAGCTAAAAACCACACACTCTGTTTCCTATATTTTGTTCAGAAAGAGCTAGGCATGAATACGCTTGGGCTTGCCGATGATGAATATCCAACAGATGATAAGTTGCCTTTTATTCCTTATCATCGAGAATCTCTTCGAATTCACGGGTTAGTACGATTTACACTTAATCATATAACTGATCCATACAATCAGCCGGAAAAACTTTATCGTACATCAATCGCTGTTGGCGATTATCCGGTAGATCACCATCATGACAGATATCCCAACTATGAAGAATTGCCTAGTTTACATTTTCACTCCATCCCTTCTTTTGGAGTACCATTAGGTGTTATGATTCCGAAAGATGTGGAAGAAATGATTGTGGCAGAAAAATCTATTTCAGTGTCTAATATTGTAAACGGTGCTACGCGTTTACAACCGGTTGTGATGCAAATAGGACAAGCCGCGGGGATTCTTGCCGCGCTATCCATAAAACAGAACACTTCTGTTGATAATATAGCCGTACGTGAAGTGCAGCGCATACTTTTATCACAAGGCTCTTATCTTTTGCCCTATTTGGATGTTGAAAAAGACGATATCCTTTTTTTACCTTTGCAACGTATTGGTGTAACAGGCATTCTGAGAGGAGTCGGAAAAAATGAGGGATGGGCAAATCAAACTTGGTTTAGGGCGAATGATAAAGTCCTTTGGTCTGAACTAATAGGAATACAAGATATATATCCCAGTGCCAGAATACCAATGATAGACACACCACTCATGATGAGCGATATGTTGTCTTTAATAAAAGGAATTGCAGAAAAAGAAAAGCTGCCTATTGATGGGGAATTAGATAAAAAGGTTCAGATGATATATGCGAAGTTTGGATTTCCGAATTACAATGACAATAGACAATTGACACGCGCAGAAGCCGCGGTGTTAATAGATCAATTCCTAAATCCGTTTGAAAAAGAAATAAACATAAAAGGTCATTTTAAAAACTAATTGGTATGTATTCAAAAAAAAATAACCGACGCGATTTTATAAAAAAAGCCACTTTGGCAAGCGCGTCTTTAGCGGCTACGTCCGGTCTTACCGCTTATGCCGGTAAAGAACAACACGCGGAAAAAAGACCGTTTTCAGGAAACATAAAAAAAGATAGCGGTTTACAAAGTAAATTAATCGTTCCTAAAAATAACGGATTAAAAATAACCGGCACATTTTTGGACGAAATAAGTCATGATATTCCACACCAAAATTGGGGTGAAGCGGAATGGGACTTAGAATTTCAATATATGAAAGCCATCGGTATCGATACAGTGATTATGATTCGTTCGGGATATAAAAAATTTATCACTTATCCCTCAAAATATCTTTTGCGTAAAGGTTGCTATATGCCTTCCGTGGACTTATTGGACATGTATTTGCGTTTGGCCAACAAATATGGGATGAAATTCTATTTTGGCCTGTACGATTCAGGGCACTATTGGGCTACGGGTGATATGTCTTACGAGATAGAAGATAACAAATATGTTATTGATGAGGTTTGGAAAAATTATGGAGAAAAATATAAAAGTTTTCAGGGGTGGTACATCAGTGGCGAAATCAGCCGTGCTACAAAAGGTGCTATCGGGGCATTCTATACAATGGGAAAGCAATGCAAGGACGTTTCCGGCGGGCTTCCAACGTTCATATCACCATGGATTGACGGAAAAAAAGCCGTTCAGGCAAGTGGTGATAAATTGACAAAGGAAGAGGCCGTGTCTGTGCAGCAGCATGAAAAAGAATGGAATGAAATATTTTCAGGAATTCACGAGGTAGTTGACGCTTGCGCTTTTCAAGATGGACACATAGACTATGATGAGCTAGATGCATTTTTTGAAGTAAATAAAAAACTCGCCGATAAATATGGCATGCAATGTTGGACAAACGCGGAATCATTCGACCGCGACATGCCTATAAAATTCCTCCCCATCAAGTTCGATAAGCTACGCTTGAAACTTGAAGCGGCAAAACGCGCAAGCTATGATAAAGCCATCACATTTGAGTTCTCTCATTTTATGAGTCCTCAATCCGCGTACAGTCAAGCCGGATATTTATATGACCGTTATAAAGAATATTTTAATCTGTAAAATACATATATAATGAACAGTAAAACAGAAAATATAAGCTATGTCGTATTTCTTTCCTTTGTCGCGGCGTTAGGGGGATTCCTTTTCGGATACGATACCGCCGTAATATCCGGAACTGTATCGCAAGTTACCACACAATTCCATTTAACTGTGTTGCAAAGTGGATGGTATGTAGGTTGCGCTTTAGTTGGATCGATTGTCGGCGTGATGTTTGCCGGAGCACTGAGTGATAAAATCGGACGTAAAAAAACAATGATTCTTTCAGCAGTTCTCTTTTCAGCTTCAGCAATGGGGTGTGCCATTTCTTTCAATCTTGATCAATTGGTGATTTATCGAATCATTGGAGGAGTCGGCATAGGTATCGTATCCATTGTGTGTCCACTTTACATATCCGAGGTTTCACCGGCGACACATCGAGGGCGCATGGTCTCATTATATCAGTTAGCTGTAACTGTAGGCTTTTTGGGCGCTTATTTAATGAATTACTATTTATTGGATGTATCTACCGAATTTAACTCGTCGAGCGCGTTGTTAACAAAAATATTTAGCACAGAAGTGTGGCGCGGAATGTTAGGAGCTGAGACACTTCCGGCACTGCTTTTTTTTGTAGTGATATTCTTTATTCCTGAAAGTCCGAGATGGCTTATTGTAAAAAATAGAGAAAGCAAGGCGAAAAATATTTTATCGCGTATCTATGCGCAAGAAAGCGTTATTTCGTTTCAATTAAACGAAACAAAATTAATGCTTCAAGATAAAACAGACTCTAATTGGAGATTGCTTTTTGCACCCGGTATATTCAGAGCCGTAATGATTGGTTGCGCAATTGCCATTTTGGGACAGTTTATGGGGGTAAATGCGGTGTTATACTACGGTCCATCCATTTTCGAGTCAAGCGGTATATCAAGTGGCGATTCGCTATTTTACCAGGCACTGATAGGGTTAGTAAATATGGGAACAACTATATTAGCTCTACTAATTATTGATAAAGTAGGACGAAAAAAATTAGTATATGTAGGGGTAACCGGAATGATTGTATCACTGCTTCTTATTGGACTTTATTTTTTAAAGAGTGAAGCGTGGGGCATGTCGAGTGTTTTTTTGCTGGCCTGTTTTCTCGCCTATATCTTTTTCTGCGCCGGCTCTATTAGCGCGGTGATATTTGTATTTCTTTCCGAAATGTATCCAACCAAAATTAGAGGGTTGGCAATGTCCACCGCAGGATTGTCCTTATGGATAGGCACATTCTTGATAGGACAACTGACTCCATGGTTACTTGAAAAAGCGACTCCTGCCGGAACATTCTTTATTTTCGCGTTAATGTGTTTGCCCTATATGCTTATTGTATGGAAATTAATGCCGGAAACAGCCGGCAAATCATTGGAAGATATCGAGCGTTTTTGGTTAAAGAAAAAAGATAAATAAGTTGGTGTCGAAGTACATTAAAAAAGAGGTTTATATTCAATTTCACAGGCCAGGTTTATTTAGGTGCTTTTTAAGGATCGACTAAATAACAATGTATAAAATCAATAATCCTAATTTTAATAATCTAAATAAAAAAGTGATGAAAAAAGTCAAAAAACGCAATTTTGCAAGAAAGATCATGTTAAGCACGTTGCTTTTACTTGGTGCTTTCTCAATGTTCGCGCAAACTGTTACCGTAAAAGGCAAAGTGGTGGATGCGCAAAATGAGCCACTGATTGGGGTTAATGTTGTCGTTAAAGGTACAACAAATGGAATGAACACTGATTTTGATGGTAATTATCAACTTAAGGACGTGCCTGCCGATGCTATTATTTCCTTTACCTATATTGGAATGAAGGCACAAGAGGTGTCCGTTAAGGGCAGGACTATTATCAATATAACGATGAAAGAAGATAGTGAGTTGCTTCAAGAAGTTGTGGTTACTGGATATGGGGGAGCGCAATCTCGTGCAAAAACGACTAACTCAATAGCCAAAGTGGACAATAAGAAACTTACTGTTGGAGGCTACACAAGCCCGGCACAAGCTTTATCCGGAGCAGTTTCCGGTTTACGTGTCTCTAACACCTCTGGTTATCCCGGCGACCTTCCGGTTATCGTTTTACGTGGAGGAACGAACTTAAATGGAAGTGGTTCGCCACTGATTATTGTTGATGGACAAATACGTAGCGGAATGCAGGATATTAACCCTGAAGATATTGAAGATTTGCAGGTTATGAAAGACGCAGGAGCAACCGCGATTTACGGAGCACGTGCAAATGATGGTGTGATTCTAATTACGACAAAGCGAGGAAAAGCGGGCACATCACAAATTAGTTTTAAGGCCAAAATAGGACTAAATTACTTAAATAATCCATACGAGTTTGCGAATGCTCGTGATTATTTATATTGGATGCGTACTGCTTACGCACGTTCGTCTAACATGTGGCAACGTCCCGATGGCAAGGGTGTCGGTTACGTTTCCGCTGACGGATTAGGTACAGCAACACCATATGGAACGGGTAATCGTTATTTCGAAACCGATGGGAAAACTCCTTTAAAAAATAATGCCGCTTCAATATATAGTACAATGTATTTGAACAAAGAAAACCATTTCTTATTAGACCAAGGATGGCAAACAATGATTGATCCTGTGACCGGGAAAGAACTTATTTTTTCTGACACATACCCCGGAGATTACAATTTCAATACCCCGGCACTAACACAAGATTATAGTTTAAGTGTTGCAGGAGGGAACGAAAAAGGCGGTTATTATGCAGGTTTGGGATACAATAATTCAGAAGGGCTGCCTTTAAGTTCTTTTTATAAACGATATTCTTTTATAATAAATGGGGATTACAATATTCGTGAATGGTTAAAAAGTTCTTCTAGCTTGAACTTTGCCCGTGCAAACTGGCAAAAACTACCGGGTTCTTCATCAGGAGGAGACTATAATTATTTTGGAAGGATACTTTCAACACCACCCACAGTACGTTTTAAAGACGAGCAAGGCAATTTTTTGTTGGGTAATCATGTGTCAGATGGAAATCAAGCATTTCAATTAGATAAATTTCACAGAGACAATCAGTCGGATAAATTTACTATGACGCAATCTGTTACAATAAAACCGGTCAAGGACTTGTCTTTAAAATTAACAGGAAGTTGGTATTACGAGGAAAGTTTGAGTGAATCTTTCAATAAAGACTATTATAGAACGCCAATGGTTATAAATAGAGATAGACATTCTTCATCGTCTTGGAGCAGAAAGTTTGATCAGACTTATAATGCCATCTTAAATTACAAAAGACAATTGACGCCGGATCATTTTATTGATTTGATGTTAGGAACGGAGTATTATGACTCATATTATCGCTATCTTTATGCGGCCGGTTCAGGTGCGGCAACAGATGATTTTGCCGATTTAGGTCTGACAGATAAAGGAGAAAATAAAAGAGATATAGATACGTCTCATGCACGTGAACGAATCATGTCTTATTTTGGAAGATTAAACTATGATTATCAAAGCAAATATCTTTTATCTTTGGTTATGCGCTACGATGGATATTCGCGTTTGGTTAATAACCGATGGGGATTATTTCCGGGAGTATCTGCCGGATGGGTTTTCAGTAAAGAGGAATTTATGAAAAACTATTCCCATATTATCTCTTTTGCTAAACTTCGATCCAGTTTTGGACTCAATGGAAAGGTTGACAAAAATCAAATTGGCTACTACTCTTTACAAGGAGCGTATGCAACAACATCCAATTACGATGGAAACATAGGATATAGACTCACGACAATCCCAAATCCAAATTTAAGATGGGAAAAATCACGTACATTTGAAGTTGGATTAGATTTGAGTTTTTTCCAAAACAAATTGAATACAAATTTCACGTATTATAACCGTCTAACTTCAGATAAGTATGCAAACGTAAGTCTTCCAATCTCATCAGGCATATCCTCTGTTTTAACAAATAATGGAAAAATTCGCAATAGAGGTTTGGAGGTCGATATTAATGCGAAAATTATCCAAAATAAAGAGTGGACATGGAATGCCGGTCTCAATTTTGCAATTAATAAAAATACGATTGTTGAACTTCCAAGCAATGGATTAGAAAGAAACAGACAAAATGCCTTTCAAGTATATACAGGACGTAAATTAGCCGATGGAACATACGAGAAGATTTGGGTAGGCGGTTATCAAGAAGGACAAGAACCAGGTGTTTTATATGCTTTCCAAGCGGATGGAATCTATAAGAGTTGGGATGAAATTCCTGATTATCTAATAGACAGAGGTGGCGGACAATCTGCTTGTGTATTGTATGGAAAAAAATCATGGGAAGAACTACCCGATGCAGACAAAGGTGTTGGCGAGACAGGAGCCTCAAAAGTAAAAAAATTACCAATTCAACCTGGAGACGTGAAATGGAAAGATGTAAATGGCGATGGTGTTATTGATCAATATGATTTAGTGAAGATAGGCAACACGATGCCTCGTGTTACAGGAGGTTTTAACACATCTCTTAGCTGGAAAGGATTTTCACTTTTTGCAGCGATGGACTTTGCGTTTGGACATAAAATATATGATCAGACAACACCATGGTTTTTGGGATGTATGCAAGGCTCATATAATATGACGACTGATGTATGGAATACATGGTCTGAAGACAATCCCAACGGAACATTACCAAAATATTTATGGGCAGATCAATTAGGAAAATCGAATTATTTCAGACGTTCATCGATGTTTACTCATAGTGCTGCTTATCTATCATTTAGAGAGATTTCATTAACCTACACGTTGCCTCAAAATTGGGTTGAAATGGTTTACTTGCAAAATGCAAGTTTTTCAATTACTGGACAAAATCTAGGATATCTCACAGAGTCAAAATCAGTCGCAATGCCGGAAACAGCAAGTGCAATTGCCGGTTCGGGATATGCGCTTCCAAGAACAGTCCTCTTTACTCTAAATGTAACTTTCTAACTTTATAAAAAAACAATAAGATGAAAAATATAAAATCTATAATAATACTAATCGCGGGAATTAATCTTTTATTCTTTGCCGCCTGCGATCTTGAACTTGCACCCATCGATTATTATGGAAGTGGTAATTATTGGAAAAATGTGGCTCATGCAGAAACGTATGTAAATGGCCTGCATAATCGCCTGCGAAGTACAAGCTTTACACTTCAATACATTTTGGGTGAAGCTCGAGGTGGTTCAAGTAAATCCGGAACCTCATCACTTGTTACATCTATCAATTATGACAGAATAAAAGAAAATAATATAAATAAAGATAATCCGGGAATTTCAAACTGGGCAGGATTGTATGCTCCAATATTCGATTGCAATTTATTTATTCAAAACGTAGAAGATTCTGAATTACACAAAAGTGAGAAATCACAAATTGATTATATGCTTGGACAAGTTTACGGAATTCGTGCACTATACTATTTTTATCTTTACAGAACGTATGGAGGTGTTCCTAAAATTGAACGTGTAAAAGTATTGGATGGACAAGTAGAGGCTGAAGATTTATATACCCCTCGTGCTACACCCAAAGAAATAATGGATTTTATAAAAAGCGATATTGATAAATCTCTTCACTATTTTGGAAATAATGAAACGATAAAAGGACGTCGTTCTTACTGGTCGAAATCAGCCACAACGATGCTTGCTGCGGAAGTGTATTTGTGGTCGGCTAAGGTCACAACAGGAGATCAGACACCTACGCCTTCCGATTTGTCAAAAGCAAAATCATTTTTAAATTCAATTTATAGCGATGCTCGCTTTGGGTTGTGTGAAAAATTCACACAGATTTTTGATGTAAGCAATAAGGGTAATAAAGAATTTATCATGGCAATTCGATATGAGGATGGTGAAGCAGGAAATTCAGCAGGAGAATTCGTTTATGCCGACCCGAATGGTAATTTTGTGAATACGGTATATGGGCGTGATGGCAAGCTAATCGTTTCGGACACACTAGAGTTAAGGGGCGCAGGATGGCATAGAAACGAGTATGAACCCGCTTTATGGAAAGTTTTTGATGCTGAAGATAGTCGTCGTGATGCCACATTCTTAGAATTCTACAATAATGACATGACCTTAAAAGGCACTGTCTTAAAAAAGAACTTAGGTGAAATTAATTCTTCCGGCAAACGAGTATACACGGGAGACGAAGCTTTGTATCGCTATGCAGATGTTGTTCTAATGTTAGCCGAAGTTGCCAATATGGAAGGGGGCGATGTCGCAAAGTATATTAATATGATAAGAAAACGTGCATACGGGAATGAATGGAAGCAAACCACTCATGGCTATATAAATGCTGATTTCAAGACAAATGAAATCGCTATATTACGTGAACGAGACAAAGAGTTTGTAAATGAAGGGAGACGCTGGTTCGATATTGTTCGATTAAAAGACAGCAAAGAAGGTAAATCTCTTGCATTTCAAAATGGATTATCATATAAAAGTGATGCACCAATTCTTAAGCAAAAGGATGCTCATAAATTATTGTGGCCGATAGATGTAGGCGTTTTAAATGCCGATCCCGAACTTAAACAAACAGAAGGTTATAATTAATATTAAGTAACTGATCGAAGTCTGAGAGCTAAAAGTATTCCTTTTTAGCTCTCGGATTTTTTCAAAACCGACTAAAAAAATATGAAACGCTGTATTATATATCACATTTTGTGTTTGTTTTTTTGTTGTGCCATAGTAGCGCAAACCTCCTCTTATTCCACGTATTATTACCAGCGAGCAACGCTGTTTGAGCAACTTCCGATTACCAATCAAGATATTGTGTTTGTGGGAAACAGTATCACAGATGGCGGTGAGTGGAGTGAGTTGTTCAGTGATGCACGCATAAAAAACAGAGGAATAAGTGGTGATATCTCCATGGGCGTTTATGATCGATTGGATGCCATCGTAAACGGACAGCCACGACAAATTTTTCTAATGATTGGCATCAATGATTTGGCGCGTGACATCTCGACAGACAGCATTGTGGCGAATATTGAACGAATCATTTGCAAAATACAATGCAGTTCACCTCGCACATTAATTTATCTGCAAAGCGTACTTCCCGTAAACGATTGTTTTGGGGCGTTTCAGAATCACACAAAACATGCGGGGGAAATAAAGAATCTGAACAATAAATTGTTTGCATTGACAAAAAAAAGAGACATAACATTTGTTGACCTATATACCCATTTTGTAATTCCCGGTACCGAAAAAATGAATCCCGAATTTACTAACGACGGACTCCATCTTTTGGAAAAGGGATATCTAAAGTGGGCGGAACTTATAAAACCTTACATTCTTGAACCGAGAAAATGAAAAAACAAATCATTGCCATATTGATATCTCTTTTGTCGATTTTGCTTTTGCAAGCACAGCCGATAAAAGTTGCGTGCGTTGGAAACTCTGTTACTTACGGTGCGGGTATCGAACAAACGTCACTTCGTTATCCCGCGCAATTGCAACAAATGTTGGGGAAAAACTATAAGGTGCGAAATTTTGGACACAACGGGGCGACACTTCTGCGTAAAGGGCACAATCCTTATTGGAAACTTCCCGAAATGGGAAAAGCACTCGCTTTTCAGCCTGATATTGTAATCATTCATTTAGGACTAAACGATACCGATCCGCGCAATTGGCCAAGATATCGCGATGATTTCACAAAAGATTATCTGCAACTTATTGATTCTTTCCGACAATGCAATCCAAGAGCACGTATCCACATTTGTCGAATGACTCCTATTTTTACGGAACATCCACGATTTGCATCAAGCACGCGCGATTGGCACGCTCAAATTCAAGAAGAGATTGGGCGGGTTGCTGAATCGGCTGACGTTAGTATCATTGATTTGTATACGCCTTTACACAATCGTCCAGATTTGTTTGCCGATGCGCTGCATCCAAATGGCGAAGGAGCCAACATAATTGCTCAAACAGTTTATAGCGCGATTACCGGTGATTATGGAGGCTTGAGGCTTCCGAAAATATTTAAAAATCACATGGTTGTACAGCGCGACAAACCGATTCTTTTTTGGGGAACTGCCAATGCGGGTACATCTGTAACCGTGCAATTTGCCGGAAAAACCATTCACACACAAGCTGCGAACGACGGAAAGTGGAAAGTTGAATTTCCCAAGATGAAAGCAGGAGCCAATTATTTGGCAATCGTTCAGAACGAAAAAACAACCATGCGTTTAGAAGATATTTGCATAGGCGAAGTTTGGATTTGTTCGGGACAATCGAACATGGCGTTTCCTCTAAAAGACGCGATCACATGGAACGATGAAAAAGCATTTGTCGAAAACGACAAATTACGTTTTTTCCACATGGAAGCAATTGCGCCAACAACAGCGAGTGCATGGGACAGCACCACGCTCTCAACTGTAAATCGATTGCAGTATATGCAATCTGCCGGGTGGACAACATCGAATTCCACTTCCGCGATGAAATTTTCAGCAGTTGCCTATTATTTCGGTAAAATGTTACAGCAGCAGTTAAACGTTCCGGTGGGATTAATTCTAAACGCTGTCGGTGGAACGCCTGCCGAAGCATGGATTGACCGAACCACGATGGAAAACAATCCTTTGTTTGTCAACTTTTTTAGAGATTGGCATAAAAGCGATTTTATTGATGCTTGGGTAAGGCAACGCGCTACACAAAATATTGAAAAAGCCTCAAATAAAGCAATTCAGCAACATCCATATAAACCATCCTATATGTACGCTTGTGCGATGAAACCGTATGAGAATTACCCGATTTCAGGAGTAATTTGGTATCAAGGAGAATCGAATGCCAATAATGTGGAACTGCACGAAAAACTATTTCCCGCTTTGGTGCAAAGTTGGCGCGACGCACGCGACAATAACTTCCCATTCTACTACGTGCAGCTTTCGAGCATGGATAACGGACGCGAAATGTGGGGGCATTTTCGGGACAGCCAACGACGTCTTATGCAATGCGTTCCGCATAGCGGAATGGCTATCTCATCCGATGTGGGAGACCGCGCCGATGTGCATCCGCGACAAAAAAAGGAGGTCGGAGAGCGCTTGGCGCGTTGGGCATTGGCTGACACGTATGGAATAAATATCAGAAAAAGCGGACCGCTTTTTGCTTCGGCTACATTTTACGATAAGGTTGCCGTTGTGCAATTTTCCGAAGCCGACAAACTAACGACATCCGATGGAAAACCGATTGCCGGATTTGAGATTGCCGGAAAAGATAAAATATTTTATCCTGCGACAGCCATTGTCGAAAGCACAAATGTGAGGGTTTATAGTGATAAGGTGTCGCAACCGGCGTTTGTGCGCTATGGATGGAGTTCCTATTCCGATGGAAATTTGGTGAATGAGGAACTTTTGCCGGCGTCTACCTTTTCTACGGAGTTTGAAGAGAGGGGGAGTAGAAAATGAAACGATTTTATTATATAGTGTTTCTCTTTTGTTGTCAGTTGAGTGTGTCCTCTCAAACACAAGTTGGCACACTCAATCTTTTGCCGAAACCGCAAAAACTCACGCTACACGACGGAAAACATTATCTCCCGCACGCGCATATCGCGAACTGTATTTTATCCATTCAATATACCGACAATATCCCCGAAGCAAAAATAAATCCTCACGAAGCCTATCGGCTTTCTATAACACCAGAGAATGTCAACATAGAAGCCATTACGCCAACCGGCGTTTATCGTGCAAAACAGACGCTCAATCAGCTGATTATGCAAGATGAAGAAGAAAATTATTATATTCCGTGTTGCAGCATTAGCGACTATCCTGCTTTTCGTGTGCGCGGATTTATGCACGATGTCGGGCGAAGTTTTATTTCCATAGACAAATTAAAACAACAAATAGCACTGCTTGCCCAATTTAAAATCAACGTCTTCCATTGGCATCTTACCGAAGACTTAGCGTGGCGGTTGCAAAGTCGTGTTGTTCCTCAATTGACCGATAGTGTCAATTTTGAGCGTTTACCCGGAAAATATTACACCATTGAAGAGGCGCGAGAACTGGCCCGTTTTTGCCGTGAACATCATGTCTTATTGATTCCCGAAATTGATATGCCGGGACACAGCGCCGCTTTTCGAAGAGCAACCGGACACGATATGCAATCAGAAAAAGGAATGCAAATTTTAAAACAAATTATGCATGAGATTTGCAACGATGTGTTTCCCGATTTGCCTTATATTCATATAGGAACAGACGAAGTGGCGTTTACAAATCCGACTTTTGTACCTGAAATGATTGCATTTATTCGTGCACGAGGGAAAAAAGTAATCTCATGGAATCCCGGCTGGCAATATAAAGTCGGCGAGATTGACGCTACTCAACTTTGGAGTTATCGTGGAAAAGCGCAACCCGGCATTCCGGCAATTGATTCACGTTTTCATTATTTGAATCATTTCGATATGTTTGGCGATATTGTGGCGCTATATAACAGCCGCGTCTGCAATGCTGAAATAGGAAACGAAGACCTTGCCGGAGCTATTGTCGCCGTGTGGAATGATCGGCGTTTGCTCGATGAGGATAATATCATTACACGAAATTATCTATATCCCAATGCTTTGGCGTTGGCTGAGCGCGCATGGCTTGGCGGTGGAAGCGAATATTTCGATAAAAATGGCGTAAGTTTACCCACTGATGAAAGTGATAATGTTTTTCAATCTTTTGTTGACTTTGAACGGCGAATGCTTTGGCACAAACAGCACACATTTCAAGGACACTCGTTTCCTTATGTCAAACAAACCAATGTAAAGTGGTATGTCACGGATGCATTTCCTAATAATGGTGATATAAGTTCTGTTTTTCCACCCGAAAAGTTATTGGCGAAATCGCATCCATGTAATGAAAAAAAATACGGCGTTCGTTCAGCAATAGGTGGTGCTGTTCATTTGCGCCATGTATGGGGCGATTTGGTGCCGGCGTTTTACAAAAGCCCAAAAGAAAACCATACGGCGTATGCGTACACATGGGTATATTCTCCCGAAACACAAAAAGTCGGTCTGTGGCTCGAATTTCAAAATTATAGCCGCTCCGAAGCCGATTTGCCACCACCGGAGGGAAAATGGGATTATAAAGGCAGTAGGATATGGCTTAATGGGGAGGAAATTTTGCCGCCGATATGGCATAACACCCATCAAGAGCGCAACAACGAACTTCCGCTTCGTAACGAAAACTGTGTAGCGCGTTCTCCCATCCCGGTGGAGTTGAAAAAAGGGTGGAATAGCGTTTCGTTGAAGCTGCCTGTCACACAATTCACAACACCGGAAATTCGTTTGGTGAAGTGGGGATTTACCGCTATTTTTGTAACACCTGACGGCAGCAGTGCGATTGATAATTTGGTGTATAGCCCGGAGAGGAAGATGCCTCAAATACGAAATAATAGGTAATCATAAAAAATAATTGGCATATGTCTATCATGGAAAAATCATTCACAAAACCGCTTCTCACAATACTGGGATTTTTTTTGTCCGTTTCTATTTCGGCAAAAGAATCCAACAACCACCTCATCCAAAACAACGTCTGGAATTTTTCAACGCTTAATGAAAAAGCAACCGATGAAGGACTGGCGGGATCTTTTTTCGGGAAGCAGGGCAATTATTTTCTGTTGGCGGGAGGCTCGTCGTTCCCTTCGGGAAAGCCGTGGCAAGGCGGTTCGAAAGCACTCTCGGATTTGGTGTTGGTGTTTTCGCCGACACGTGGAGGCGCGGTTAAAATGATTTGCCGAGAAAACGCCTTGCCGACACCTTTGGCAGAAGGTGCCTACACCACTGTGGCATCGGGTTTGCTGTGTGTCGGAGGACAAACACCCGACGGCTTGACCGCGCAAACGCTTTTGCTATCTTATAACGGCTCTGAAATTTCCGTTGCTAATCTTCCCGATTTACCGTTTCCGGTGAAAAACGCGGCTGCCACCACTATCGGAAACATCGTGTATTTGCTGGGAGGCGAATGCTCGGATGGAACTTCTGTTTCGCAATTTTTAATGCTCGATATCGAGCATACGGAACGCGGCTGGCAAACGTTGCCCGATTTTCCGGTGGCTGTTTCGGGTGCCGGCATGGCTGCACAGCAAGATGGCGAAGAAATAGCGGTTTTTGTGTTTGGCGGCCGCGGTAAGAACAACCCGCCGTTCACCGATTTTTATTCATCGGTGTTCCGCTATCAACCTTCGAAACAAACATGGCAAAAGCGCAACGATATTCGTTTGCCGGACAATACGCCGATGCCGTTATCCATGTTCGCTGCGGCACCGGTTGGCGCATCTTACGTATTGCTATATGGCGGCGACACGGGAGCAGTTTTTCGTCAAGTGGAAACGGCAATTCACGACGAAAACATTGCGAGGCGCGACAGTTTGTGGATACATCATCCCGGTTTCAACAATAAGATTTTGATTTATAACACCGTAACCGATGCCTGGTTCGAAGCGGGTACAACAGAAAACCCGCCGGTGGCAGTTTCCGCCAACATTTCTGACGGAAAAACCGTATATGTCGTCGGTGGCGAGATGCGTCCGGGCATCCGTTCGCCACATATCACACACCTTTCATTCGAAGCCCATTCTGCTTTTGGTTGGCTCAATTATATTGTGTTGGTTGTCTATTTCGGCGGAATGTTATTGCTCGGATTTTTCTTTATGAAGCGCAACAAAGATACCGAAGACTATTTCAAAGCCAGTGGCCGCATTCCTTGGTGGGCGGCGGGTATCAGTATTTTTGCAACCACGTTGAGTGCTATTACCTTTTTATCGATTCCGGCAAAAACGTACGCTACCGATTGGCGCATGCTTGTGTTTAACGTCAGTATTTTGTTGATTGTGCCGATTGTGATTCGCTATTTTTTGCCATTTTTTCGTCGATTTAACTTCAGCACCGCCTACCAATATTTGGAGGTGCGTTTCAGTCGGGTGGCGCGGTGGCTGGCATCCGCACTGTTTGTCATTTTTATGGTCAGCCGAATCGCTATTGTGCTGTTTCTGCCTTCGTTGGCGCTACATGCCGTCACGGGCTTCAACATCTATCTTTCCATCATTATTATGGGCGTTGTAACCATTGTGTATAGTACGATAGGCGGCATTGAAGCCGTTGTTTGGGGCGATGTTGTCCAAGGATTTATTCTCGTTTTTGGAGCCATTGCCGCGTTTATATTTATGATTGTGGGTATCGATGGAGGGTTAAGCGAGTTTTGGAATACGTCTGTTGAGTTTCACAAATTCCGTACGTTCGATTTTCGATTCGATTTTACGCAACCGGTGTTTTGGGTGGTGCTTATTGGTGGAATTGCCAATTCGCTGATTACATACACCGGCGACCAATCTGTGGTGCAGCGTTATATGACGACCAAAGACGAAAAAGCGACATCGCGAAGCATTTGGTTAAATGGATTCTTAAGTATCCCCGTGTCGTTGCTCTTTTTTCTTATTGGAACGGGATTGTTCGCTTTTTATGCGCACAATCCGGAGAGCATGACCGTGACCAATCCGAATATCGATTCGGTGTTTCCACAATTTATTGTGTCCGAAATGCCGATGGGATTGGCGGGATTATTGATTGCCGCTGTGTTTGCCGCCGCCATGTCCACACTTTCATCCAATATCAACTCTTCTTCGGCGGTGATTACGTCCGACTTTTTTCAAACAATGAAAAAAAATCCTTCGGAAAGATTGAATATGCAAGTGGCGCGTTGGTCGGGGATTTTGTGCGGTTTGTTCGGCATGGGAATGGCACTTGTGTTGGCAACGTGGAATATCGCTTCGTTGTGGGACCAGTTTAATACGTTTCTCGGCTTGCTGACTTGCGGATTGGGCGCACTGTTTATTCTCGGCATATTTTTCCCGCGTGTGGGTTCCAAATCGGCGCTTCTCGGGGTGGTGGGCGGCATAGTCGTGCTGTTTATCATCAAAGCCAATTCCGATATTTCATTTTTATTATACGGATTTATTGGGATGGTTTCGGGCATCGCGATGGCATATTTGTTGAGTTTTGTGCTGCCGAACCGGAAAGATAAAGGACGCTATACGTGGGAAACCATGAAGAATGAGAAATAAGGCACAACAATTATCCGGGAAAGGAATAATAAATAGGACAACAAAAAGAAAATTATTTAAATAATCACTTAACTTTGCATGCCGAAAAAATTATTGTCGGCAGTTGAAACATTGCACTTAAACATCAAATTTTAAACTTTATGAATTTTGAAAAAATAAACGGGCTGTTGGTAGCACCATTCACGCCTTTTAATAAAAATGGCACCATTGATTTAAATCCCATCGCGGATTATGCGCGAATGTTGCGAAAAAACGGATTGATCGGTGTGTTCATCAACGGTTCGTCGGGCGAAGGATATCTTTTGTCGCGTGAGGAACGAATGCGGCTTGCCGAGCGATGGATGGCGGTTGTTCCGAACGATTTTAAAGTGATTGTGCACGTGGGTGCCACATGCGTAAAAGAAAGTTTTTTGCTGGCTCGCCATGCGCAAGAGATTGAAGCATATGGCATTGGCGCCATGGCCTCGCCATTTCCCAAGGTGGGACGCGTAGAAGAATTGGTGCAATATTGTGAGGAAATTGCAAGCGGTGCGCCGCAACTTCCATTCTATTTTTATCATATTCCCGTTTTTAACGGAGCCTATTTGCCGATGCTCGATTTTCTGCAAGCGGTGGATGGAAGGATACCCAATTTTGCCGGGATAAAATATACGTATGAAAGTTTGTATGAGTTCAATCAATGTCTTTTATACAAAAACGGACGATACGATATGCTGCACGGACAAGACGAAACCCTTTTGCCGGCATTAGCCGGCAGCGATGTCAGAGGCGGTATCAGTGGTACGGGAAACTATGTCGGCAGCTCACTTGTGGCGGTGATGGACGCGTACAAGAAAGGCGATATCGAAACCGCTCGCGCGCGTCAGAATTTTGTGCAAGCGGTGATAAACGTTATTGCGCGCTATCGCGGCAACATTGTTGCCGGAAAACGCATTATGAAACTCTTAGGAATGGATTTAGGCATCAATCGCACCCCATTTCGCAACATGACCGATGCCGAAGAAGCGACAATGAAAAAAGAGCTGGAGACGATTGATTTCTTTGAGAGGTGCAACGCGTAAAAAAAAGATTTATATGCATTTTTATAGACTTTTGTCGAGCTATTTGCTTTATAAATAGAATATTAGTGCTTATGGAAAGGGAGGTTGTCAGACTTTAACATTTTTAAAAACTTAAATCTGTAAAAATATACTTATATTTCCTCTATAAATCCAATCATTTCCCTGCATTATATAGTTATAGGAATATGTTTTCCAAACACTAGGTACACAGCTATCCTGACGAAAAT
>JAEZZZ010000066.1 GCA_023418255.1 Bacteroidota bacterium | reverse complement strand
GTGGAATTTGAAGAAAATGATGGAAAAACTTGGGGGAAGAGTTTTTATTTTTTGTTTTCAGGTTCATTTTCCAAGCTAGATGTTCAATCTTTCCTAACCTAAATGTGAATTTCTAAGGAGCGACTAGCTATTTTTTTAATTTCATTCGAAATTTATCCTGTTGTTTTCTGAAACCGTTCATTTTTTTCTTAATAATATCTCTTTTTTTGCTGATTCCTCCTGAGAGAGGTGTCTCGTGCAAAGGTTTCGATACCCTTTTCCGAAAATACTCGAAACACAGTCGATTCGGAATGGTTACAAAATAGACTAATCGTTGAGCAGGTTTAACTAAACAAATGCTCGATGCTACGCAACGATTTATTGAGGAAAAATACCACCACCTGGTCGTATGGTTCTATAAGGGTATCACCATCAATCAGCATGGGTTCACCATTTCGGATAAGCGCGCCAAACGTGATGTCGGAGGGAAGGTTTAGGTTGCGAATAATTTTTTTTGTCACCTTTGAATTGGGACGTGCCGTTACTTCTCCCACATTGGCATCGGCAAATGTTAGGCATTTAATGTTGGAAGCATCGGCTTTAAGTAGCAGCTCATATATTTTGCTGGCGGCAATCAGTTTTTTATTGATAATCGTTCCAATATCAAGCCGTTCCGCCATGGAAAAGTAGTCTATGTTTTCTACTTCGGCGATGGTTTTCCTCACGCCATATTGTTTTGCCATCATGCAGCCCAATATGTTGGTTTCGGAGTTGCCGGTGAGGGCAATAAATGCATCCACGTCTCCAATTCCTTCATTAATAAGAAGTTCTGTGTCGCGTCCGTCGCCAAGAAAAACGGTTACATTGGGCGGTGTCTTTTCTATCAACATCTCGGCGCGTTCTCTGTCACGCTCAATAATTTTTATGTTTATATTTTGTGGTAAATATTGCATGGTGCGCATGGTAATGCGACTTCCCCCCATAAACATCACGTTCTGTGTCGTGTATGAAGTTTTTCCCATCATTTCGGGCAAATCGTTGATGTGTTTGCGTATGGTGGTGAAATAGAGAATATCGTTTGGTAAGATTTGGTCGCTCCCTTTGGGAATTATGGTTTGTGTGTTGCGCTTTATGGCGACGATATGAAATTTCTTGTTTTCTTGCACCACTTCGTGTAGATATTTGTTTACGATGGGAGCATTGTCTCTTATCTTTGTGCCCGTAAGGATGATAGAGCCGTTTGAAAGTTCCCACCACATGCGTGTCCATGGTGTTCGCAGTGCAAGCATGATTTCGCGAGCAGCTATCATTTCGGGATAAATCATGGAGTCAATACCCAACTTTTCGAAAAACTCGGTGTTTTTCGCCAGTAGGTATTCGTAATTGTCAATTCTTGCGAGTGTTTTTTTTGCTCCCAAGTGCGATGCAAGCATACAGGCCGTTATGTTTTTGGACTCTTCGGGCGTTACGGCGATGAATAAATCGGTATCTAACACATCGGCTTCGGTCAAATCCTTCAAAGAAGTGCAATTTCCGGTTGTTACCATCAGTTCAGCATTGTCACGAACAGCAGCCAGTCGATCCTTGTCGCTGTCCATGAGGATGATATTGTGATTTTCTTGTCCTAATAATTTTGCTAAATGAGTTCCTACGGCACCTGCACCGGCAATTAAGATTTTCATTGTTTTCTTTTTTTTATCTTTTCAATATCGATTCTTTACTGTTTCTTTTTAGGTGGAAATCGGCTTCTTCTTTCAGCATTTGGGGAAACGTTTAGGACTTTGTTTTCGGGGGTATCTCGTTGGACGAAATTGCTTTATTATATATCGTTTCGATTGTTTTTAGAATACTTTTTTCATCGATATGAACAATTTCTTGCAACTCTTTAACAGAACCGTGTGTAATGAATTCATCGGGAATTCCCATACGAACGACCTCCTTGTTTTTAATGTTGTTGTCGGCAAGAAATTCCAACACGACAGTGCCCAAACCGCCTGTGATAACACCATTTTCCAAGGTGATAATATGGTCAAATGATTGGGCAATTTCTGAAAGCAAATCCATATCAATGGGTTTGAGGAAAATGATATCGTAATGTGCCACGCTGATGCCTTTTTGTTTTGCTTTTTCTATTGCTCGAGCAGCGTTGTTACCGATTGCTCCAATGGATATGAGTGCCATGTGTGTGCCGCCGTTCAATTTTCGTCCTTTTCCGATGGGCAATATTTCAGGTTCGTTGTGCCAATTGGTCAATTCTCCATCTCCGCGTGGGTAGCGAATCACGAAAGGCCCATTGTTACCGTAAACAGCTGTGTACATGAGGTTTCTCAAATAATGCTCGTTGTAGGGTGCAGAAATGATAAGGTTGGGGATCGGGCGCATATAGGCTAAATCAAATGCTCCATGATGCGTGGGGCCATCTTCTCCAACCAATCCGGCTCTGTCAAGGCACATCACCATTTTTAGATTCTGCAATGCTACATCATGAATTACTTGGTCGTAAGCTCGTTGCATAAACGATGAGTAGATGTTGCAAAAGGGAATCAGGTGTTCTTTTGCCATTCCTGCCGAAAAGGTTACGGCATGTGCTTCGGCGATGCCGACATCGAATGAGCGTTTCGGAAATTCCTTCATCATATAGGTCATGGAACATCCGGTGGGCATGGCGGGCGTTACACCTACAATTTTATCGTTTTTATGAGCTAATTCAACTAGTGTGTGTCCAAAAATATCTTGATAACGTAGCGGCTGATTTGGGTTTTTATTAACGATTCGTTCGCCGGTTTCTTTGTTGAACAATCCGGGCGCATGCCACACCGTTGCCGAACGTTCGGCCGGCTCAAAGCCTTTCCCTTTAATGGTTTTTATATGTAGCAGCTTTGGGCCTTTCATGTTTTTGATATTTCCCAGCACGCGCACGAGAGACGGTAAATCGTGTCCGTCAACCGGTCCGAAGTAGCGGATGTTGAATCCCTCAAAAATATTTTGTTGCTTTGTAAGCAACGATTTTATGCTGTTGTTGAAGCGCAAAACAAAGTTTTTCTTTTCTTCGGATATCAATTTTTTCTTCCGAAAAAGCTGATATACATTGTTGCGCATGCGATTGTATTTGTTGGATGTGGTGAGTTTTACCAAATAATCTTGCAGACCGCCGACATTGTTGTCGATAGACATGTTGTTGTCATTAAGGATGACAAGCAGGTTGTTGGGTTGCGAGCAGACGTTGTTCAGCCCTTCGTATGCCAATCCACCGGTCATGGAACCATCGCCTATGATGGCCACCACGTGACGGTCTTCTTCGTTGTTTAGCGAAGCGGCTACAGCCATTCCCAAGGCGGCTGAAACGGAAGTGGACGCATGGCCTGCAATAAATGTGTCATATTCGCTTTCAGCGGGATTGGTGAAACCGGATAGTCCTCCTAACTTTCGGTTGGTATGGAATTGCCCTCTGCGTCCGGTGAGTATTTTGTGGCTGTAAGCCTGATGTCCTACATCCCAAATCAATCGGTCGTATGGCGTGTTGTATAAGTAATGCAGGGCTACGGTCAATTCTACCGTGCCAAGACTTGAGGCAAAGTGTCCAGGATTGTGCGAGAGTTGGTCAACGATAAATGTTCTAAGTTCGTGGCAAACTTCGACAAGTTGTTCCATATTCAGGTTTTTCAAATCTTGCGGTGTGTCTATTTTTTGCAGATACTTCATTCCATTTATCTTTTCGTTACTTATAACGACCGATTGTAAATAATTGTTTATTTCTCGACTAAATTTAATTTGCCATATCGGAAAAGAATTTTATGCGCACCAAGCGAATTTCGGTTTCTGTGTAGTCCACCAATTCATCCTGTGCTTTATCTAAATTATCCGTTTCGGCCTCTTTGAAATAGTCGTAAATCTCCTGTAATGTATCTTCATCCAGCACTTCGTTGAGGAAGTAGTCAATGTTGATTTTTGTCCCTGAATATACGATGGCTTCCACTTCTGAAAGCATTTCGTTAAAGTCTATTCCTTTGGATTCTGCTAAATCATCTAGTGCCACTTTCCTGTCAATTGCCTGAACAATAGACACTTTTAGCTTCGACTTGTCAGCAACGGTTTTCACGCGTAAATCTTCGGGACGGGTGATTTCGTTTTCTTCAACATGCCTTTTTATCAACTCAACAAATTCTTTTCCATACCGTTTAGCTTTTCCTGCTCCCACACCGGGGATGTTCAGCAGCTCTTCCAGCGTAATGGGATATGTGGTTGCCATTGCTTCCAGCGATGCGGGTTGAAAAATGACATAAGGTGGCACATTTAGCTTTTTTGAAAGTTTTTTCCGTAAATCTTTCATCATGGCATAGAGCACCGGATCGGCGGCGCCTCCACTTCCGGCGGCGCCTATGGCATTTTCGTCGCTATCGAATTCATCAAACTCATCTTCCTCCTTTTCCGGACAGGTTATTTTGAAAGATACCGGCTGTTTCAAGAATTTTTTGCCTTTAGGCGTAATCTTTATGATGCCATAGTTTTCGATATCTTTTTTCAGATAGTTATCCAGCAGAGCTTGTTGAATAACGGTTTCCCAAATGCTTTCTTCTTCGGTCATACCGGAACCGAACTCATCGAGCTCGTGATGTCCGTAAGTCTCTATTTCAGAAGTTTCCTTCCCCAAAATAAATTTTACGATATAGTCTGCTTTCTGTTTTTCTTTCAATGCCTTAATCGCTTCTAATGCTGTAATGAGTAATTCTTTTGCTTCCACTTTTTCTTTTGGATTTAAACAATTATCGCAATTTTTACAATTTTCTTCATTATAATTTTCGCCAAAATAGTGCAGTAACATTCTTCTGCGGCATGTGGACGATTCGGCATAGATGGCCGTTTCTTGCAGCAACTGTTTCCCAATCTCTTGTTCTGATACGGGTTTGCCTTGCATAAATCGTTCCAACTTTTGCAAATCTTTCACCGAATAGAAGGCGATGCATTTTCCTTCGCCTCCATCGCGCCCGGCGCGTCCTGTTTCTTGATAATATCCCTCCAAACTTTTGGGTATGTCGTAGTGTATGACGTAACGTACATCGGGTTTGTCAATTCCCATACCAAAGGCAATAGTTGCCACTATGACATCTACTTTTTCCATCAAAAAAGCGTCTTGATTGGTGCTTCGTGTGGCGGCGTCCATACCGGCATGATAGGGAAGCGCGCGAATGTTGTTTGCTCGTAGAATTTCGGTGAAAGTATCCACTTTTTTTCTGCTCAAGCAATAGATAATTCCCGATTTTCCTTTGTGTGAAAGGATATATTTGATAATTTCTTTGTCGATGCTGTTTGATTTTCTTCTTACTTCGTAATAGAGGTTCGAACGATTAAAAGAGGACTTAAAGACGACGGCATCCATCATTCCCAATGTTTTTTGAATGTCGTCTTGCACTTTTGGGGTCGCGGTGGCAGTGAGGGCAATTACCGGTCGTTCACCTATCTCGCTGATAATAGGTCGTATGCGTCTGTATTCGGGGCGGAAATCGTGTCCCCATTCCGAAATACAGTGTGCTTCGTCCACAGCATAAAACGAAATATGAATGTTGCGCAAAAAGTCTACATTTTCCAGTTTTGTAAGGGATTCGGGTGCCACGTATAGAAGTTTGGTTTTTCCTTTTACAACATCTTCTTTCACCTTTTCAATTTCTTGTTTGTTGAGTGATGAGTTTAAAAAATGTGCTATGCCGTCTTCTTCGCTGAAACTACGCATGGCATCTACTTGATTTTTCATAAGTGCGATGAGAGGCGAAATAACGATTGCCGTTCCTTTCAATAATAGTGCCGGAAGCTGATAGCAAAGGGATTTGCCGCCTCCGGTTGGCATCAATACAAATGTGTCTTTTTCGGACATAACGCTCTCTATGATGGCTTTTTGGTTGCCCTTGAAAGTGTCAAACCCGAAATACTCTTTTAATCCTTTAAGCAAAATGTCTTGTTTTTCCATAGGGTTATAACCATTCTTTAATAGCACTTCTGATGTCGTTTATGACAGGGTGTGTATTTATCTTGTTTCACAAATATGTAACTAAGGTAGCGCATTCTATTTAAAATTGCAAAATACTACATGTTAAAAAATAGTTTTTCCTCTATTTCGTGGATAAAATGGGGCGTTTTTTTAATTTACATTGTGTCCTTTTATAAATGCCGACTTTCTTTGATTTGCATTAGCGTTAAGCCATCAGCAATCGGGCTTCTTCTTTCTTTACATGCCTTTCGGCGGGCGGGTATCCCATACGTTCTGTGAGAGTGGCTTTTTCGGATAGACTCTGTTTATGCAAAAGGCACCTTTATGCTCTTGTTTTTTCATTTTCGAGCCAATTCATGAATTGGTTTTTATGGGACTCTCATGCGTGATATGTTTGATTTTTGCAGTTGCTCCAACGCATATTTAGCGGTGATGTGCAGTTTCTTTTTTCTTCCCGAAGGAAGCGTAAACATAGCATCAATCATAATGGCTTCAGCTATGGAACGCAATCCGCGTGCACCCAGTTTGTATTCAATTGCTTTGTCCACAATGAGTTCGTACGCATCGTTGTCGAACGTGAGCGTGATATCATCCATCTTGAAAAGTTTTTCGTATTGTTTGACAATTGAATTTTTTGGCTCAATGAGGATTTTTATCAATGTTTCTCTGTCGAGGGGATGCAAATAGGTCAGTATGGGTAAGCGTCCGATGATTTCGGGAATCAATCCAAACGATTTCAAATCGGGTGGTGTGATGTATTGAAGCAAATTGTTTTTGTCGATTTGTACCAAATCATTTTTGGCCGAATACCCTACCATGCGCGTATTGAGGCGTTGCGCAATTTTTTTCTCCACGCCATCAAATGCTCCCCCACATATAAACAGAATGTCTTTTGTGTTGACGGGAATCAGACGCTGTTCGGGGTGCTTACGACCGCCTTGTGGTGGAACATTCACAATGGACCCTTCGAGCAATTTCAACAATCCTTGTTGCACGCCTTCCCCGCTGACATCACGCGTAATGGAAGGATTGTCGCTTTTGCGTGCAATTTTATCGATTTCGTCGATAAAAACAATTCCTTTCTCGGCCTCAGATACGTTATAGTCAGCCACTTGCAATAAGCGTGTTAAAATGCTTTCAATATCTTCACCCACGTAACCGGCTTCGGTGAGAACGGTGGCGTCGACAATTGTAAACGGCACTTTCAACATCTTGGCAATAGTTTGTGCCAGAAGCGTTTTCCCTGTTCCGGTAGCACCTACCATGATGATGTTCGATTTTTCAATTTCAACACCATCGTTGTTCTTTTTTTGTAAAATCCGCTTATAGTGGTTGTAGACAGCCACCGAAAGAAAACGTTTGGCTTCTTCTTGCCCAATCACATATTGGTTGAGAAATGTATTGATTTGCTTGGGTTTAGGAAGGTTTTCCAGCGAGATGCTCAAATTGGATTGCTCGGCTTTTCTGAAATTATCTTCAACAATTTCGTATGCCTGTTCGGCACACATTTCGCAAATGAATCCGTTGATGCCGGCAATCAGCATGTTGGTGTCTTTTTCGTTTCTTCCGCAGAAACTACAATGATTGTTACTTGTCGTCTTTTTTGCCATTGTCGTTTTCCTTTTCGTCTTTGTTTTGGCGTGCCAACACATCGTCCACCATGCCATAGTCTTTGGCTTCGGCAGCACTCATCCAGAAATTACGGTCGGAATCTTTCATCACCTCTTCAATAGGTTTGCCGGAATGGTTCGAGATGATGGTCGAAAGTTCCTTTTTCACCTTGGCAATTTCGCGTGCCGTAATTTCTATGTCAGAGGCTTGCCCTTCGACACCACCTAGCGGTTGATGGATCATGATGCGCGAGTGCTTCAATGCGAAACGTTTTTTGGGTGTGCCTGCAACCAGTAATACTGCTGCCATAGAGGCAGCCAAGCCGGTGCATATTGTTGAAATATCGCACGAAATAAATTGCATGGTGTCGTAAATACCATAGCCTGCATACACAGAGCCACCGGGCGAATTGATGTAGATAGAAATGTCTTTTCCCGGATCGGCCGAATCGAGATACAACAACTGGGCTTGTATCACATTGGCGGTATAATCTGTAACCGGGGTTCCTAAGAAGATGATTCGGTCCATCATCAGGCGTGAGAAAACGTCCATTTGAGCTACATTGAGCTGACGTTCTTCAATGATGGTGGGGGAGATATAACCACTGCTTTGGCTCGTTATATTCATGTAGCTATCAATAGTCGTACCACTCATTCCCAAATGCTTTACGGCATATTTTCTAAATTCGTCTCGTTCTTTCATCTTTTTGTTTGAATTATTGCGATGTTGTAAAATAGGCTTTCAGTTTGTGCGAATAAGCCTGCGATTGTGTTTGTTGTAAAAAAAAAGAAAAACGGTGCAGTCCATTGCATACGTCGATTTCTCAAACAAAGGTATAACGAAAAATCGAAATATGCAATCGGCTTTTTCTCGCATGTCGTTTTTGCGATTTGCCGATGCACCGATTGATAATGGCTTTATTTTTCCTTTTGCTTTTCCTCTATCAGCTTCTCAAATTCCTTTAGTGAAACCTCTTTCTCGCTAATCTTGATGCTCTCTTTCACCCAATCAATAAATTTGTTTTCCAAAACACGTTCGTGGAAATTGCGAACAGTTTCTTCGTTTTGCAACATGTTTTGAACATAGTTTTGCAGCATGTCGTCACCCAAATTGTGCATTCCATATTGTGCGAATTGAGCTCTGGCAACTTTTTTAGCCATGTCGTCGATATCCTGTGGTTCAATTTTTATGTCGTTGTCTTTGGCAAACTTGCTTTTAGCAAGATGAAATTTCAGGTCTTCCACAATTTTTGGATACTCGTTTTCAATATCTTCATCTGTTTCATTTTCGTCAGAGACTTTAAGCCAGCGTTTTAAGAAGGTGTCGGGAAGTTTCACTTCTTTCATTTTTTCTAAAATCATTTCGCGTGCGTCCAACGAAAATAGGTAGTCGCTGTTGGGGCGGAATTGTTCATTGAGCACCTCTTTAACTTTTTCTTTAAACTCTTCTTCTGTTTTGGCTACTCCTTCGCCTAATACTTTATCAAAGAAATTGGTATCCAGCGTTGCCTCTTCAAAACGAGTTACTTCATCAATCTCAAAACAGAAGTCGGACATTGTGTCGTTCACATTTTCTTTTGTGGTTTGCAAAAGAGAGGCTATCTCAGCTTCATTGTTATCGTATGCTTTATGCGGATTGAAGACAACTCTGTCGCTTTTTTTTACGCCGATAAAACTTTTTTTCGTCTCTTCGTCTTTAATATAAGAAGGCATCAGAATAGCATTCTCGACAGTCAAACCCTCTTCTTTTGCTTTGCCATCAACCCATTCGATTAACTTGCCTTTGATAAGATCGGATTCTTGAGTCGGCTCTTCCACTTTTTTGTGTTCGCCAAAGTTCGATTGATGTGCCTTTACCTGTTTTTCTACCAACTCATCATCCGATTTCACAATATAGTAAGTCAGTTTGGTGCGTTTGTCGAGTGTCAGTTCAAATTCCGGAGACAGTGCTATGTCGAACACAAATTCAAAGGTTTCATCCTTTTCGAAATCATATATTTTATCCGATGTTTCACTCGGAAGCGGATCGCCAAGAATATGCAGATCATTTTCATTGATGTATTTAAAAAGCTCTTGACTAACCAATTTGTTTACTTCGTCGGCTACAATAGACTTGCCATACATCTTTTGAATAAGTGCTTTTGGAACTTTTCCTTTTCGAAACCCGGGCATATTGGCTTGCTGACGAAAATGATTTATAGATTGATTTACCTTTTCTTGATAGTCGTTTTTTTCAATTTCGATGGCAATAATGCCATTCACACCATCTTTTCTATTCAGTGATACCTTCATTTGAACGTTTGTTTATTTTTTTACTGTTTGATACTTATGTTTATTGGAAATCAGTTTGTTTATCGGCTGACCTTTATTTAAACGGAAGTGCAAAAATAATTCTATTCTTTGGAATAGCAAAATATTTATTAATCGAACTCACACACACAACATTGAATTCATTATGCAAAATATTATAAAGCATGAAATATATAATTCTATAAATATTGCTAAATAAACTGAGTTCTTGCTTAGTCATGAGGCTTGCTATTGGTTTTAGACTGTTTTTATTTTGAACAATATAAATATTACTGTGCAGTTTTTTTAAGTTATAATATTAAATTAACAAAAGACCAAGATAGCTTTTGAATTTATCGCTGTCCGCTAAAAGTTTTTATTTTGCTCTGAAATGATTTATATCAAGCGGTTTTAGCAATTATTCGAGATAGAGAGCTTGGAAAGTTGAATTTTCATAACCGTATGCAAGCGTAGCGCAGC
>JAEZZZ010000049.1 GCA_023418255.1 Bacteroidota bacterium | reverse complement strand
AAAAGGCTGTATATTTGTCCTGCATAATTTGGGGGCGTTAAAATCTATTGTTTTTCTTTTAATGCCTTAAAAATAAGGATTTTCCTCAAATTATGCAACTTTTTGGTGAATAATGTGGGTTAAGTTTATCAAGTGTTTTTTTTGTGTCCCATTGGGTTTGTTTTTAGGATTTCCACTTCGTTTTTTGGTAATGGCTTCGTCAAATTCAACTTTGTTTTTAACCATTGTATAGAGTGTTCTGCCCAACTTGTTTGTTGTGGCAATAATGGCGGCAGGTACCCGATCTTTGCATGTATGCGCCGAAAGCAATATCCCGGAGGAGTTTACTTGATTTCAGGAAATTTACTGAAGAACGTGATTTGCTCTGTCGGACTTTTTTTATTTGGGTAATTTGTTGGACAATATTTTTTGCGGTGCGGGGCAGAGGCTACCGCGGAATAGATGGCTCATCCTTTTTTTGTGCGTATCTTAAGCATTCTAATATGTTTCGGAGATGTTTTTTTTATTCCCTTTCGGATCTCCATAGGGCTTTGAGTGGTTTTTAAATATATTCACACTTGTAAAGAACCTATTCCCGACAGGTTCATTAATACCCAAAACCACGTTCCGAGTTCCGAATCACTCTGAGTCGAATGCTAAAACATCTTTAAGGGCTCTTGGGAAGTAAGTGTTTCATTGCAAGCAATCTGGAACCTTACTTTGCATTTGGCGTAACATCCGGGATAAATAGTGGTACGCTTGCTTGATGGAGTGATTCGCAAGGTGTTATTATTGCTCATTTTTAGGGAAAATTGTAACTTTGCAATCATTAATAAAAATCACACGAAATTTACATAAAAACAGATATGGCAAAGAAATTAAAAGAGCCTGGTCCACGCGAAAAATATTATTCGCAATGGTATTTGGATTCGATTATAAAAGTCGATTTGACAGAAAATTCAGCCGTACTTGGCTGCATGGTTGTCAAACCCTATGGCTACGCCATTTGGGAGAAAATGCAATGTCAATTGGGCGACATGTTCAAAGAAATCGGATATATGTATGAACGTCTATTTTGGACATTATTTCACTTTCAAAAAAAATAAATAGCATGAAATCCTCATCAGAAAAACATCCCAAAGGTTTATATTTTATTTTCGCTACCGGCATGGCGGAACGATTCGGATACTACGGAATGCGTGCCATTTTTACGCTCTATCTGATTAAGGCGTTGCTGATTGATAAAGATGTGGCATCCACCATTTACGGCAATTACACCGGATTGGTTTATCTCACGCCACTTATTGGCGGCTATATTGCCGACAAATATTGGGGAATGCGTAAGTCCATTTTCTGGGGCGCAACGCTGATGGTTGTCGGACAACTGTTTATGTTTGTGAGTGCGCTATATTATCAACACACATCGTTGGCTACCGCGCTGATGTTTGTGGGATTGGGCGGATTGATTCTCGGAAACGGCTTTTTCAAACCCAATATCTCCACCATCGTCGGACAACTTTACGAGCCGGGCGACAAACGATTGGACTCGGCATATACCATTTTTTATATGGGCGTGAATCTTGGAGCTTTTGCCGCGCCGCTTTTGTGCGGATGGCTCGGCGACACAGGTAATCCTGCGGATTTTAAATGGGGCTTTTTGGCGGCAGCCGTGATGATGATATTATCTTTGCTGCTGTATGTGATGCGAAAAGATAAATACCTGATCGACTACGAGGGCACACCGATTGGAATTGAAGCTGCCGGAAAAAAGAAAGCGGTTGGCGCCAATGAAACGCCGATTGTGAAAAAGTCTATGAAAGAGATGATAATGTGGCTGTTGGGCGCGTTTGCTCTTTTTGGATTGTTTGCTTTTCTTTTGAAAGATGATGTTATCGGGGCTTTTATCTATACGGCATGTATCATCATTCCTGTGTTTGTGATTTCCGATAAATCGTTGACAAAAATTGAGCGTGAGCGTATTTTGGTGATTTATATCATCGCTTTTTTTGTGATTTTCTTCTGGTCGGCTTTTGAGCAAGCGGGCATATCGCTTACCTATTTTGCCGACGAACAGACAAATCGTGTTCTTTTTGGTTGGGAAATGCCGGCAAGTTGGTTTCAGTCGTTCAACGCTGTTTTTGTAGTGTTGCTTGCACCGCTTTTCTCTCTCATGTGGCTTAAATTGGGAGCAAGAAATATGGAACCTGCTTCTCCCGTAAAACAATCCATTGGACTCTTTTTGTTGGCATTGGGCTATCTGTTGATTGCTTTTGGTGTGCGTGGCGTTGAGCCGGGAACGCGTGTGAGCATGATGTGGCTTGTGGGATTATATTTTATTCACACGATGGGCGAACTTTCGCTTTCTCCCATCGGATTGTCGATGGTAAATAAACTTTCGCCGGTGCGTTTTGCATCTTTGTTGATGGGCGTTTGGTATTTATCCATGGCGACAGCCAATAAACTGGCGGGCGCGTTGAGTACGCTCTATCCCGAGGCGGGAAAAGAGAAGCATCTTTTTGGTGTGCATATCGCTACGATGTACGACTTCTTTATGGTGTTTGTTATTTTGGCAGCGGTGGCAGCGGTTATTCTGTTTTTGTTGTCAAAGCGATTGCAGAAGTTGATGCACGGGATACGATAAATTTAATATTTTTTATAGTTGGTATCAGAACCTGCTTTCTTAGTTTTGGTTAAATAATCATTTTGAAACAGAATGTTTGTTAAGAACACTTCTTGCAATAAACTAATACGGATTGCCCTTTTTCAAGGGATGGTTTTACGGATGTGAAAAAGTGTCCACATTTCGGACATCAGATTTTATCTTCTAAACCGTTATGAATAATCCCACCCCCTTTCATGTAACAATCTTTTAAGCAAATTTAGTTATATATGCAAGAGATAGCAAAGTATTTGATTGAAAGTTTTTAACGAGCTACACACCAAAAGAAAAACATTATTATATAATTATCTATTTCCATACAAAAATATATGAAAAAAGTTGTATATATATACAACTTATCGTATCTTTGTTTCATGAAAAAAATAATCACTTACAAGCATTATTTTTTAGATTTCATTTCCTCTATTTCAAAAGAAGAAGTAGATAAAATAAGGCGTGCTTTGGATTTATTGAGAACAGAGGAAAGGGTTCCTCGTCACTATATAGTCTCTCCTTAAAAAGCATCTGCCTCCTCTGATTATCAGAAAAATAACCGCTATTTTTCTTGTATATATTTGCCGTTTTTCGTATCTTTACAGAGTAAAACCTTGCAAATTATGATAGGAAAAT
>JAEZZZ010000040.1 GCA_023418255.1 Bacteroidota bacterium | reverse complement strand
TTTTGCGGAGTAAGAAACGTTCAAAAAACAATCATCGGATTAGAAAATAGTAAAACCATTCATCCCACAGAGGAAAAGAGGGGCAAAGAAAATGGAAAGTGTTCTTCATGAATAATGCGGGTTAAATAACACGCGGCAACATAACAACCCGGGAAAACTAAAAAAAGCTCTTCTATTTTGTGATTTTCAGATTTTATCAAACCGATTGCCTGAGGCTTTTCTTCGCTATTTTTAATCATCTTAACCGCATTGACCGTGTGAATTCTGAAAATATCCAAAGCAATTCGGTTGCCTGTGTGCGTACTCTGATCGTAAAGAAGGGATGAAAATTTATTTTTATTCCTGCACTTTGGATTATTTTTTATCGTACAATGGTGATTTGAAAACAGGATTCAAGTATAAAAACTGAATCCTGTAATTTGACGTTTACCAAAATATTGGAAAGTACTTTTTTCAGAGGTACCTGGCGGAGTCGAACCGCCGTACACGGTTTTGCAGACCGCTACCTAGCCACTCGGTCAAGGTACCTTTTCTGCATTAAGCGACTGCAAATATACTACTTTTATTTCAGTTGTAAAAGAGTTCAACCATTTTATTTATCCAATTCTTTATAAAAAATAACTATCCGTATTTATACCTAAATTTATTTTTGTAACTTACACATGCCACGAGTAATCTTCCAAAAAGCGCTTCTCCAAAGTAACTGCGATTAAATTTATAGCAAAATTCATCCAAATAGTTTTGTAAGAACTCAGGTTTTATATCGTGAAATGTGATGATTAATTGTTTCTTGCCACTACTGCCGGCAATAAACCAATAGCGGAAAGCAGATTTTGACTTATGCATGACCGTGCCGCTTTTTAAGGTAATTAGGGTATGACAGTGTTTACATTCATACTGCTCTTTATCCTTTTTCCAATAGTGAGCCGTGCACCCACATCGATGACAGACAACCCCGACTTGCTCTCGATACTTTTTAAACTTTTGTTTGCAGCTTTCCTCATCGGGAAATTCTGAAATAAAATCAATTAGATCTATAGCAATTCTTTTTGTAAAGATAAGTATTTTGAGAAAATATACGGGCACTCATTTTATAAAATTATAGATTCATGACAATGAAGCACCTTGCTATTTCGTACTTTAACTTTTACCTTGTTCCGCACTTTTCCCTTCTTGCCTTCTTCGCTTGCTATTCTTGTTTTGCTTTGGCTCTTGCTTTCACTGTCTGATAAAAAAATCCTACATCAACAAAGGTGTCGATCCCTGTGATGAACTCTACGGGGTCACTGATCAAGAGTTTTGACAGCTCCGCAATATCTTCCGGCATACCATATCTGCTCGCCGACGTTATGTGGCGTTGTGTTTCCACCGCCTCGGGATGGTTTGCTTACGCTTGGTAAAATTACACATTAAATCTGAATTTTTCTGAGTGTATGGCTCAACAATAGAAAATGAATCTTTCCTGCCCAGATATCTTAGTGTATCGTCGTATTCCGGCTTAGGTAGCACAAAATTTCCCATCATGGATGCTATCAACAAACAATAATACTGTCTTTTCAAGAGATGTCATAAATGCATATATAATGATTTCTGTAGCCCTGAGTTGAACTCAAAAAGACGCTTCAAATCTTTTGTGGTGCCATTTACATTGTCAGTATGGATAATGGCTTTAAAATTACCTCGCCAAAGCGTGAGACTTTTCAGTAAACCCTAGTTGGCAAATTTTTATATATCCCTATTTATGGGGATATTATCCTCCTCAAAATCCTTATTTTTAGGGATTGTATCAGCGTTTTTCAAGCACTATCTTTGCGATCATCTTTTGAATTCTCTTTTGAGACATAAAAACTTAGAACTATTCGCTTCGGCGTTTATTTTTTGAACAATTGGTGAACGTTGTTCTTTTTTGAGACAGATCTATTCAATTAACCACATTATAAATTATATAAATATATGGACGTACTAAAAAAATTACAATCCTACATGGGCAATAGGAGAATGCTATTGCCGGTTTCTCTCATTGCCTCGGCGCTGAGCGCAGTGCTCGCGATGCTGCCGTTTCTGCTCGTATGGTTCATTGTGCGTGAGCTGTTTGGCGACACCGCGTCGATAGCCCGGTCTACGGTGTGGAATTATGCCATTTGGGCCGTAGTGGCATCGGCTGGAAGCGTTGTCCTCTACTTTGTAGCGTTAATGTTTTCGCACTTGGCTGCCTTTCGCGTGGAAACCAACATGCGTCGCGAGGCGATGAAAAAACTGGTTCGCATGCCACTCGGTTTTTTCGATAAAAACACCAGTGGGCGCATGCGCAAAATCATTGACGACGATGCCGGCACCACACACACTTTCTTGGCACACCAACTGCCGGATGTGGCCGGGAGCTTCGTTGCGCCAATAGTTGTTTTGTCGCTGATTTTTGTGTTTGATTGGGTACTCGGAATTGCCACGCTGATACCGTTATGCTGTGCATTTACTATTCTTTTTTCACTGATGGGAAACAAAAAATCAAAAGAGTTTCAAAAAATGTACTTAGACGCGCAAGAAGAGATCAGTACTGAAGCGGTGGAATATGTACGTGGTGTACCGGTGGTCAAAGTATTTCAACAATCGATATTTTCGTTTAAACGATTTTATAACAGCATTATACGCTACAAAGAAATGGTGATGAAATACACCAACTCATGGGAAAAGCCCTGGTCGCTTTACACGACATTCATTCACTCCTTTGCCTATTTCATTGTTCCCGCGGCTATTTTAATTATTGGCGGTGGTGCGGATCATTATGGCATTGTCATAGCCAATATGTTTCTATACCTGCTGATTACACCTGTTTTTTCCGATAGCGCGATGAAAACAATGACTTTGAGCCAAGGGATGTTTCTCGCAAGCGAAGCGGTAAATCGTGTTGAGCGTTTGACCGACACGGAACCGCTCAAAGTATCTGATAATCCTCAGCCGATAAAAAATTACTCGGTATCGTTCGATAATGTAACGTTTCGTTATCCGGATGCTAAGAACAACGCGGTGGACGGCATATCATTCGATATTCCCGAGGGCAAAGTGTATGCTTTGGTAGGACCATCAGGCGGCGGAAAAACAACCATTGCACGATTAATTCCACGATTTTGGGATGTTGCCGAAGGCGTGGTACGTATTGGTTGCGTAGATGTAAAAAATATCGCCAAAGAAGAATTGATGCGCAACGTATCGTTTGTATTCCAGCATAATAAATTGTTTAAAACCTCCTTATTGGAAAATATTCAATACGGAAACCCCAACGCTTCGCAAGAGGATATCGACAGAGCAATCGATTTGTCGCAAAGTCGTGAAATTATCAACCGCCTCCCCAATGGATTGAATACAAAAATAGGTGTCGAGGGAACCTACCTTTCAGGAGGAGAACAACAGCGCATTGTATTGGCTCGTGCCATATTAAAAGACGCGCCTATCGTGGTTTTGGATGAAGCCACAGCCTTTGCGGATCCTGAAAACGAACATTTGATTCAGAAAGCTCTACGCCAACTGATGAGGGGTAAAACCGTACTGATGATTGCCCACCGTTTGACCACCGTCAAAGATGTGAACAATATATTGGTTATCGATCAAGGAAAAATAGCCGAACAAGGCACGCACGACGAATTGATGGCACAAAACGGTATTTATCAATGTATGTGGCAAGAATATCAAAAATCGGTAGCGTGGAAAATTTAAGCAAATGAAAAATGAAAAGTGAAAAGTGAAAAATGAAAATTATAGGAATTTATTATGAATTAGTCAAGACTTTTTGTATTGGATGTAACTTAATTTCTTATTCTATAAATAGCTGTAATTCAATTTAAATTACTTTTAGAAGTTTTAATAATGGACACGAGTAACGCAATAATTTGTGAAATATCGACCAACAGAGAATCAAACATTTTCTCTGTAATGTATCCGCTGTCTTTTAAAAGAGAAATCCAATATTTTGTTTCGTTGGCTTCTTTCAATCCAAGATGCATTTTGTGTATAAAGTCGACTTTGCTTTGTGCAAATTCCGATTCATTGATTAAAGCACCAATGGCTGTGCCGCTTCGTAACAACTGTTTGGATAAAATAAATTCACTTTTACTTTCATTTAAAAACTTATGCAAGTTGATAATACGCAATGCAAACGCGTACGATTTATCAAAAACAACACTTTTTTTTTCATATATAGATTGTTAAAATGGCTGAATAACAAAAATAAACAATTTCATTTTTTCTGCCTAACAATCTCGTTTTTAACTTTTAATTTTTAACTCATATGATTTCTTATTTCCAAAATAGATTTGCATTGACCCGAAAAGGAGCCAAAGACTTTATCGGAGGAATAGTGTACACCATATTACAGAATATCACATTGCTGCTTCCGGCAGTGTTTGTGTTTCTGCTTTTAGAAGATTATGCGCGCCCGTTGATTGATCCCATGGCGAGGCCAAATCATGGCATTTGGTTTTATGTACTGCTGGCTCTGGCATTTATGGCGGTTACTTTTGTGATATCCGTTTTTCAATATAAAAGCACCTATACTTGTGTTTATAATGAGAGTGCGAATCGGCGTATTTCCATTGCCGAAAAACTGCGCAAATTGCCATTGTCATTTTTTGGAGAGAAAAATCTTTCCGACCTCACTTCCACTATTATGGACGACAATACGCAGTTGGAGCAAGTTTTTTCGCATGCTGTCCCGCAGCTATTTGCCTCTGTCATCACATTGATTCTTGCGGCAATAGGATTATTTTTCTATAATTGGCAGCTCTCTATCGCGTTGTTTTGGGTACTACCGTTTGCCGCGTTGGTACTGATATTGTCGCTGAAATCGATGTCGAAGTTACACACCGAATTTTATCATATCAAACGTGGTGTTACCGAAAACATACAAGAAGGCATGGAGACCATGCAAGAGATGCGTGCCTACAATCTTGAAGATGATTACACAAAAAAACTCAACAAAAGGCTCGATCGTTTTGAAAAAGAATTGGTTAAAGGTGAATTATTTGTAGGCACATTCCTTAATCTCTCGTATATCTTTTTAAAACTTGGCTTGGCAAGCGTGGTTATTGTCGGGGCAAAAATGTTTTTCGCCGGCAGTATCGATTTAATCATGTATCTCATTTTTCTGATGATTGCTTCAAGCATTTATAATCCAATTATTGCGGTATTTAACTTCTTGGCCGTGTTGAAATATTTGGATGTGCGTATAAATCGCATGAAAGAGATAGAAAATATGCCGATACAACATGGCGAAACCGACATAAATGTCAAACGGTTTGACATCGAATTTAAGCATGTAGATTTTGCATACGAAACAGACAAACAGGTTTTGCAAGACGTCTCATTTACCGCGAAACAAGGTGAAGTAACCGCATTGGTGGGGCCTTCCGGTGGAGGTAAAAGCACTTCCGCAAAACTTGCCGCACGCTTTTGGGATATTGATAAAGGAACAATCACGCTTGGCGGACACGATATTTCAAACATTGACCCTGAAACACTGTTGAAAAACTATTCCGTTGTTTTTCAAGATGTGGTGCTATTCAATGCGTCCGTAAAAGAAAATATCCGTATCGGCAAAAAAGATGCTACCGATGAGGAGATATATCGTGTCGCCAAACTGGCTCAATGTGATGAGTTTGTATCAAAACTACCCAATGGTTACGATACAAAAATTGGCGAAAATGGTCATAATCTTTCCGGTGGCGAACGTCAACGCATATCCATAGCGCGTGCTTTGTTAAAAGACGCTCCCGTGATTTTGCTTGACGAAGCCACAGCCAGCCTCGATGTGGAAAACGAAACCAAAATACAAGCGGGAATTTCGGAGCTTATCAAAAACAAAACCGTTCTCATTATCGCACACCGTATGCGTACGGTTGCCAACGCTCACAAAATAGTTGTGCTGAAAAATGGTCGCGTGGCAGAAAGCGGCACTCCGGCCGAACTCCTTGAGCAAGGTGGAGAATTTACAAAGATGATGAACAGACAGTTAGAGTCGTTAAAGTAAAGTATATTCATTCGACTAATTATTGAATATCTGTTTTTAAACATAAAAAAAAGAAAAAAACCAGCTCAACAAATAATACCACCAATGTGTTATATACTACTACAAATCAAATAATTTAAGACAAAAATGAAAAATTCTAACATTACGAATCAAGAGAGAGCAGCTATGTATCCCTCTGAATGTACGACGGTTTTGGTAGGACAAAACATGACCGATGATGGTTCCATGATTGTTGCCCGTTCCGAAGACTGGGATGCCATGATTGCTAAAAACTTGGAAATCTATGAAGACACTACAAATGGTCCAAAGAAATTTGTTGCTTTGGATAGTCCTTTTACCTGCGAATTGCCAAGCAAAGCATTAGGATACACGGCATTGGCACCCTATCACTTGCCCGGACATTGGGGAAGTGCCGGATTCAACTCCGTTGGAGTGGGGATGAGTGCCACAGAAAGTATTTTTAGCAACGACAAAGTGTTGAAAGTGGATCCACTAGTTGAAAATGGCGTTGCCGAAAACTCGGTATTCAATATAACCCTTCCTTATATCCATTCAGCCCGTGAAGGAGTAGAACGTCTGGGTTCGCTTATCGAAAAATATGGCATTGCCGAAGGTTTTGGCGTCGGTTTTATCGATAACAAAGAGGTTTGGTATCTCGAAACCGCATGTGGACATCGCTGGCTGGCATGCCGCATTCCAAATGATGTATATTTTGTGACAGGCAATCAAAGCCGATTTAGAGACTATGATCCAAAGGATAAGAAAAACTATCTTGCTTCGAAAGATTTAATTGAATTTGCCGAAAAGAACAAATTATTCGACCCCAAGAAAGAGAAATTTGATTTCCATAAATCCTACATCCGCGATGTAAAATTGGATACGACGTACAATTATCCACGTGTGTGGGGATTGCAACAAATGTTTAGTCCCAACATCAAAAACGATGTGAAAGTGAACGATTTCCCTGTATATGCGAAGGCAAAGGAAAAAATGGATTTGAACACGTTGCGCAAAGCGTTCCGTTTTCACTACAACGATACCGATCATGATCCATACTTAAATAATAATCCGAAAGAAGAGTATCGTCCCGTATCTATTTTCCGTACCACTCAAACACATATTTTGCATGTGCGTCCTGAATTACCCGATGCCATCGGCAAAGTAAATTATGTGGCACTCGGTATGGCAGCACTTGGCGTTTTCTTGCCATTCTATCAGGGAATAACGTCATACCCTGAACCCTATGTGAAGGGAACCAATCATTCCAGCGCGGATTCTGCTTATTGGAAATTCAGAAAAGTGCAAGCTTTGGGAATGGTGAATTACAGTCGGTATGCGCCTGTAATACAAGAAGTATATGAAGCGTTCGAAGCCGAAACCGCACAACGACAAAAAGAGATGGAAGAAGAATATATGCGCATTTATCGTACGCAACCAATTCGTGCAAAAGAGATGTTGCAAGAATTTTCTGACAATATGTTGTTGTCAGCTCTTGACGTTACCGACAAATTGATTGAAAATCTGTTTACGCGACTAACGGAAGATATTCAGGCAGAATATCGTTTTGCAGGCGCATAAAACAGTCAACTCGATAAAACATTATCCATATTTAGTCACTCCTAAAAAAGCACCTATTTCTTTTGATTATCACAGAAATAAGTCTTGTTTTTCTAGTGTGTTTTTGCCGTTTTTCGTATCTTTACAGAGAAAAACCTTGCAAATTTTATGATAGGAAA
>JAEZZZ010000039.1 GCA_023418255.1 Bacteroidota bacterium | reverse complement strand
CAGCAAAACTTATTCGACAGGCAGGGCTTGCTTTTTTAATATGAAGATATGCGAAATTTAGCATCTGTTTATCAATAACATACAAATAGATTGGTCGATTAACCGAGTTTTATCGGACAACAATGATTGAATATATAAAATATTAATTTTCCTATAATTAACTTTAAATTGACTTCCCAATCAAAAATATATTCCCTTATTTTTTGTTACCTTTGCAGTCTTGAAATTTTGCACAGTATTTTTTTTGTTCTCTAAAAAGATGCCTTTTGCGATATTCATTTGTTTACTAAATAGTTATTTATGGTGGAGGTCGATTTCAAAAGATAAGATATTTAGAGAAATAATCAATAGAAACATTACGAATTTGAAAATTAAATATAAAAATGGCTCTTCAATGTGGAATTGTGGGACTTCCAAATGTTGGAAAATCAACCCTCTTCAATTGCTTGTCCAATGCGAAAGCACAAGCGGCAAACTTTCCTTTTTGCACTATCGAACCCAATGTTGGGGTTATTACCGTTCCCGATGAGCGGTTAAATGAATTGGCAAAACTTGTGCAACCTCAAAAAATTGTCCCAACAACGGTCGAAATTGTTGATATTGCCGGTTTGGTAAAAGGTGCCAGTAAAGGTGATGGACTGGGGAATAAATTCCTTGCCAACATTCGTGAAACAGATGCTATTTTGCATGTGCTACGATGTTTTGATGATGAGAATGTAACACATGTGGATGGCTCAGTTGATCCGGTGCGCGACAAAGAAATCATTGATGCCGAGTTGCAACTCAAAGATTTGGAAACGCTTGACGCGCGTATAGCAAAAATTGAAAAGCAAGCCAAAACGGGTGGCGATAAAGATGCAAAATTGGCGTTAGGCGTCTATTCCAAATTGCGTGACGCCCTGCTGCAAGGTGCTTCTGCACGTACTGTCATGTTTGACACGAAAGATGAGCAAAAAGTGGCGGACAATCTTTTTTTGCTTACGGCAAAACCGGTGCTTTATGTCTGCAATGTTGACGAAGAGAGTGCTACCAAAGGCAATCGATACGTTGAAATGGTGCGCGAAAGTGTAAAGAGCGAGAATGCCGATATTTTAGTTGTAGCTGCCAAAATAGAATCTGAAATTGCTGAATTGGAAACTTATGAGGAACGCGAGCTTTTTTTAAATGAATTGGGTTTGGAGCAATCGGGGGTTACTCGCCTGATCAAAGCGGCATATAAATTGCTGAACTTAAATACTTTCTTAACTGCCGGGCCGCAAGAGGTGCGTGCATGGACGTTTCATAAAGGTTGGAAAGCCCCGCAGTGTGCCGGCGTGATTCATACCGATTTTGAAAAAGGATTTATCCGTGCCGAAGTTATTAAATATGCCGATTATATCGCGTATGGCTCGGAAACAGCTGTGAAAGAAGCGGGCAAAATGAGTGTCGAAGGAAAAGAGTATGAGGTTCAAGACGGCGATGTGATGCATTTTCGGTTTAATGTGTGATTTTTATTTAACGAATTGCCCTGTATAATCAGTTGTCTGAATCGCAGATTTAACGCGATTCAGACTTTCATTTCAGCGAACCAAGCCCCCATCAATCAAAAAGTGAAGGTTCAGGAGGTCTTTCCTTGACTGCTTGAATCATTTTCGCCCAATCTTTTTCCGGGTCTTCAAAGAAGGTGTAGCAATTCACGTAATACATCAGCATTATGCTGACCATGGTCGCCATGCCGGAGAAGCTCCATGTGCGCCTGATTCTCTTTTGCAGCATTATGATCAGCAAATTGGCGATAAGGGTTAACGAAGTCAGAATCTTGATGACATTGGTGTTTTCCCCATAGAAATATCTGAGTGGAAAGTTCTGCTTCAACTGTTTGAACAACAGTTACATTTTCCATATCTTGCGGTATGTTTCGATTATATCGATCGGGGCTGCTTCCATATCGTTTGTCAACAAAGAGACAGGCCCCGGCTTCTTCCGCTTTGTGTCGAGGTATGTGATAATTCTTGCCCGGTGCTCTATGTTACCTCCACCTTTGAGAGGTTTGGTGAACCTCACATGCTTTTCTCTTATTTGCATAAGATCTTTTCGAAGCATGTGCATCTTGTCCGAAAGGATCTCATAGACAAGATTCTTCTTCATTTTGGGAACATACATGACCCCACGCTGTGTGAGCTCCTCAAACTTCGCGTAATCGATATATGCCCTGTCCATGGCAATGATGTCGCCGTGGGCATAGTTGGACGGCTTGAGCATGAAACTGTCATGGGTGGTGGCTGAAGTAAAGCGAATGTCAGAAGGAACACCCTTGTTGGCGTGGATGTTCGCGTGTACCTTGATGCCGCCTTTCTTCCTGATTTGCGATGTCGCCCGACTCCCTTGAAGATGAGGTTGGAGAATAGTGTTATTGTTGTCGAATCGATGATTTGAAGACGGTTAAGCCATGAGGGTACTTGGCGTGTTCGGCTGTCCGAGGAAATGTATACTTTTGTTCACGTTACGTTTTTTTATCAAAGCAAAAGTAACGAAATAGGCTGAATTACATGTGAGAAAATCAGCCCTAATTTTTGCTGCCGAAAAAAAACTTTTAGCGACACCAATGATATTTTTCAGACCATCATCAGTATCCCCCCGTGAATATTCTTCGGCAATATGAAGAGCTGAATAATGATAGTCTAAGGCTTCCGCATAACCGCCAATGCGTCGAAAGTTGGTTCCTAAATTATTATAGATTTGTGCTATTTCGAGTGTGTCTTTCAGGTGTATAGCGATGTTCAGGGCATTTTGATGTTGTGCGATAGCTACTGAAAACTTAGAGTTCTCACGCTTTCTTTTACCCAGCTCTTTCAGATAAAGCATGGTGGCAACTTCGTCTTTCTCGTCCATGCTTTGATAAATCATCTGCTGAAGAGTATCTTCCGTCAACCGCTGCGAGTGCAATACCGTCAATATTTCTTGTTTGTGTTGAATTTCCTGATGCGGATTTTCCTCAACATGAGAATTGCATGCAAACAAAAATGCCCAAACAAGAGAGATTGCTTGGAAACGTGAAATGACATAGCTTCTTCGTTTCATTGTACAAATAGCATCATGCACTTTATTATTACTCACTCATAAGGATTTCAGCCATTTTTATATGAATGGCTCATTATCGACTATTTAACACGCACACGTCGTAACTCCTGCGAAGAGGTGAGCGCAAGTTTCTTTACAAACCCGATAAATATGCCCGTCAATAACAAGTTTAGGCACATTGCCAGCACAGAAACCACAAGCAACACGCCGCTCAAATTGTAGCCTATGGCAATGAACAATACGCCTGCTCCTACTTCGCCACGCGTAAACATCCCGATGGAAACGGCCAATCGTTCCGTCACCCGGCGGTCTCTATAAAAGAGCATCGGAACAAGTTTGCCCACATTGGACAAGAGCGTAATCATAAACACATGTTGAAGAATGCTTCCCCATGGTAGCATCGGTATTTTTGAAATGACAGAGGTCACTTTTGACGCTTCGTGTGCAAAATCAACACCAATAAACAGAGGCATGCTCATGCCTACGAGCAACATGAAGATGTATGAAATCCCTGACTCAGCTTTTTTTTGTATTCGTGTTGGAACTTCATCATGATTAATTTTTATAATCATTCCCAAAACAAAGGCGGGAAGAAGTATCTCGATATGAATGCTTCCATCGTCTCCGTACAAATGGGTAGAGAGCAAGTAAATCCCATGGATTACGACAAACAGAATGACGGAATAAAGCAGAATCGATTTCCAATCTTGGCGGAAATTATAGGTATTCATTTTTTGCCATCCAATCCACAACAATACGACAGCAACAATCACAATAACAAACATTTGCCACCGCATGCCTATCATCAATATTTGTAGTGGTATCATCAACAGGATGGTGTCTAAGTCATCAAAAATGGCTAATACTTGTACTTTTTTATACACCCAGGAGTGTTTTAAACCTGCCGCGGCCAGCATTGTAAAAAGAATTCCCGCTGATGTAGGTGCCGCAAATCGGCTCAATAGAAAGGTCTCTTTCCATGCTGTGCCATTTTTCCACAATGCCATCTCCACGGGCGCCAACGAAAAAAGATAATAAAAGGCAACAAGCATCCATGGAACTGCCGCGGCAAACATGGCCACTAAATAATCTTTGGCATAAGAACGCCAATGCTTTTTATCAATCTCAAATTCACGCCCTACATTAATCATAATAAAACCAAGCGCGATGTATAAAAGGGCATCCGAAAAATGTTTGAAAATGGCGAAACCTTCTTCGCCTAACGCATGAGGTATAATTTGTGATAAAACTAAACCTACCACTAAGAGGACGGAAAATATGTAAACTTTTTTCATTAAAAATAGGATTTATTTAAAGACGTTTTGATTGTTGTTAAATATTTTTCCGCGGTATTCCCGCTAGAAGAAGTTTAACCTGTTCTTGTTTTATTGAAAAAAAAAGCAATTAGTTATAAGCAAAATTGGCTTCTGTTTAAAGATACAAAAATAGCATAATTTTCACAAAGGTTGGCTTCTTTTCAAAGAAATTTATTGCACGACGAGAGAATAAGACATTTAATTCCGTTAGTTTCTTATTCTATATATACCTTCGGAAGACTTGAGCACCGAATAACGCTGAAGATGCAACTTCCCGGGTCCGGACTTTGCAAAGCCCTGTCCTTGATGCATAATATCATAAACCGTTTGGCAAGCAGGGCATTTTGCTTCTCCCAAAGCATTTGGTTGCACCTTGATGTCTCTTTTTTTCTCATACGGGCAACACAAATCAAATGCAAATAAAACGCCTTCATGATCTCTGAAAATCAATAATCCGGCATAACCGACATATTCACCTGCCAAGCGGGGCTGCTCAAAGAGAGCATAGTCAAAATAATCGATTTTATCAGCCACAAGGTCTATCTTAAAGTTAACAGGCGCGTATGGAATGGTTGATTTTATCTCCTCCTTGGAACATGAGATTGTCAAACAAAGCAGTGGTATCAAACAGATGAATTTTATTTTTCTCATTCCTATCGGCTATTTCATTTTTTTCTCCATTTCAGCATCCGAAATAACGGAAATAACAACCTGCCCGTTGGGGGTATAGTTAGGCGCAGGCGATGCAAACAGTTGATTTACGAGCATTAACATCTCTTCCGAGGAGAGCGTTTTCCCATACGGAATAGCCGTCAAGTTTGCTAACGAGAGGGCAATGCTTTCGCGAATTTCCTCTTTCACATCGCTACCGGTCTCCATTCGTTTTTCAATCATCTGCCGAATCATTTTCACGGCATCGGGATTTTCTATTTCGGAAGGTATGCCTTGTATGGCAAACGTATTTTTCCCGAGCGATGTAAGCTCAAATCCCAGGGCAAGTAGGTCGTCCAATATATCCGGCAAAGCCGCTGCTTCTGTCGCTGATAGTTCGAGTGTTTCGGGAAAAAGCACTCGTTGCGAAACGCCTTTTTTATTTTTTATCTGCTCGATGTATCGGTCAAACAAAATGCGAATATGCGCTCGATGTTGATCAATAATCATGAGTCCGGATTTTACGGACGTTAAGATAGCCTTTTTCTTGTATTGATAATATTCGGGAAAGTGGTTTTCTCCGGTATGTTGCTTTTCTGTCTCTTTCGGGGCTAAAAAATCAAGAGTTGCATCGATCGAATGTGCCGAGAACTCCTCTTTTTCCTGCTCATTAAATCCCTTATACAGTTGTTCCCAATTAAACGAAGGCTTTGTTGGGCTATATTGTTCGTGCTTGTGTGTGTGAAAGGGATTATAGTTGGGATTAACGTTTACTTTTGGTGGCGAAACCTTTTGTGAAGGGTCAAAAACAGGAATGTCTACCGAATCGGCGGTATCAAAATCGATACTTGGCATGGCACTGAATTTGCCAAGCGATTCTTTGACGGTAACCATCAGAATTTGCCAAAGTGTCTGTTCGTTTTCAAATTTCACCTCTGTTTTTGTGGGATGAATATTGACATCGATAGATGATGGTTCTACTTCGAAATAGATAAAGTATTCTGGATATTCATTAGGCGCAATAAGCGACTCGAAGGCAGCCATCACTGCTCGATGAAAATAGGGATGGCGAATGTATCGCCGATTGACAAAAAAGAACTGTCCGCGACGGCCTTTTTTGGCAAACTCAGGACGTGCCACATAACCATATATTTTTCCGAGCGTTGTTTCTTCATTTATTTCTATCAGCTGCTGATTTATGCTTTTTCCCTCCAACTGCACAATGCGTTGTCGTAACGATGCGGGTGGCAGCTGCAATGTTTGTACATCGTTTTCTATCAATGTAAATTCAACTTCGGGATTTACAAGGGCAATGCGTTCTATTTCGTTGAAAATATTTCTTCGTTCGGTCTCGTTGGATTTCAAAAACTTGCGCCGTGCGGGTACATTATAAAATATATTTTTCACTGAGATAGTGGTTCCCTCACTGCAAACTACAACCTCTTGTTTTTCCACTTTTGAGCCGGCAATAACGAGCAGCGTTCCCACTTCATCTTCGGCTCTTTTACTTTTGACTTCAACCTGCGAAATAGCGGCAATCGATGGCAGAGCCTCGCCCCTGAAACCTCGTGTGGTGAGCGAAAACAAATCATCGGCTGTTTTTATTTTCGATGTGGCATGGCGCTCAAAAGCCATGCGTGCGTCTGTCACCGACATTCCCTTGCCATTATCAATTACCTGAATAAGACTTCGTCCTGCCATCTTTAACACAATTTGTATATGTGTGGCTCCGGCATCAAGCGAGTTTTCGACAAGCTCTTTCACCACAGAAGCAGGACGCTGAATGACTTCTCCGGCAGCTATTTGATTGGCAATGGAATCGGGCAGTAAATGAACGATATCGGGCATATTATTATAGCAAATTTATCTGTAAAACAGCAAGAAATAGAGTACCGCAGCCAGCACCAACAAGAAGATAAACAACAACATATTGTTGGTAAAAAAGGGTGCTTGACCTGTTTTTTCTCTTTCTTTTCGTTTTTTCAGATGAGTCGTTTGTTGAATAAATTCTTCACCGAGATCAACTTTGTGAACTTTAGGTTCTTCGGAAGCCTCCACGCCCATCTCTTTTTTTATTTCGGCAATTCGTTTTTCAAGTCGCGCTTGTCGCTGCTCTTCTTCTGGATCGAAAAGAATTGGTTTATAATTAAATCGGCGTGGCTTTCGATTGTTGTAGAAAAAAAACATACTCATAACTTTCTCTATTTTATTATATACAAATGTACGTGATTTTTCTTTCAAAACCACACAGGCCACTAAAAATTTGCTAGAATTGAAGCGGACACACCTTCCGGTCTCTCTTCGTTCAATTAGCTGTGACCAAATGGGATTGCCATTAACCTCTAATATTGAAGCGAGTTAGACATAAGCGAAAGCTCGTTCAATTGTGCTGATATCATAACTGGTGTTAATTGAGGATTTCTTATCCAAGAATGAATAAATAGAAACCTTTACACGGCTCTGCTCTTTCTCATGAATCAGTGCATATCGTATTTTTAAGCGAGAAAAAGAGATAAATCCAAAGAAATATCCAAATAAATCTTTTGATTAATTAGACAATAATAGAACCCCTCATCAACCGTTATTACATTAAAGTAATCATCCCAAATTCGCCGTCTTTTAGTTCTCCCTTGCTTTTTCGATCTTTGTCGAAAAAAACGAAATGTTTAGTTTAAATGAAAGCAATCGGTTTGTGTTGTGTATGCAAGGCGTTGATTTGCGTAAGGGCATAGACGGTTTGTGCGGATGTATCCGGCAACTGTCTTTACTCCCTAC
>JAEZZZ010000037.1 GCA_023418255.1 Bacteroidota bacterium | reverse complement strand
ACTATTTAGATGAATTTTGCTATAAATTTAATCGAAGATACTTTGGAGAAGCACTTTTCGGAAGATTACTCGTGGCATGTGTAAGTTACAAAAATGAATTTAGGTATAAATACGGATAGTCATTTTAAACTTACATTGAAAGACTTTTTTATATGTCTCGTCAATCACTCCATTGTCACTCATACTGTAGCCATATTTTGCAAGCAGCGTTTGTTATAAAAAGGGGCATCATGACGAGATGCTTACTTTTGTCTATTAAAAATTTATCGTTGTTGTGATTGGCAGACGTTTTACTTTTTTATATCTTTACAAAATATTTTTTTGTATACAAGAGTGTGTTTTGATGGAATCATCGATTCTTGATACACCTACATAACATGAATAAAAGAATGATAAAGAAGAATATTTTATTGCTTGGTTCCGGTGGACGTGAGCATGCGTTGGCATGGAAATTAAAACAGAGCAAAAGGCTAAAGCAACTATTTATTGCGCCCGGAAATGCGGGAACGAATCTTTTAGGACAAAATATCGCATTGTCTGTTACCGATTTTGAGGGCATAAAACGTTTCGTTACGAAAAACGATATTGATATGGTTGTGGTTGGTCCGGAAGATCCCCTTGTGCGCGGAATTTATAACTTTCTGCGTGATGATGCCATCACACAACATGTTGCTGTGATAGGGCCATCGAAAGAGGCAGCACAACTGGAAGGAAGTAAGGATTTTGCAAAACGTTTTATGGCGCGCCACAACATTCCAACCGCTCGCTATAAAAGCATTGTCAAAGAAAATTTAGAGGAAGGATTTCATTTTTTAGAAACCTTGTCGGCACCGTATGTTTTGAAAGCGGATGGTTTGGCTGCAGGAAAGGGCGTTTTGATTTTATCGGATTTAGAAGAAACAAAAAAAACGTTAAGCGATATGCTTGGAGGTATGTTTGGCAATGCAAGTCAAACCGTCGTCATTGAAGAGTTTTTGTCGGGTATTGAATGTTCGGTGTTTGTTCTTACCGATGGGAAGTCCTATGTTTTGCTCCCCGAAGCAAAAGATTATAAGCGTATTGGTGAAGGTGACACCGGATTGAATACGGGGGGAATGGGAGCAATTTCGCCGGTAGCTTTTGCCGATTCATGTTTTATGAAAAAAGTGGAAGAGCGAATCATTAAGCCGACTATTTCAGGGCTTCAGCAAGAACGGTTAGACTACAAAGGCTTCATCTTCTTTGGTTTGATAAATGTAGATGGTAATCCCATGGTTATTGAATATAATGTGCGTTTGGGTGATCCGGAAACCGAAGTCGTATTGCCACGTATTGCCAACGATTTAGTCGATTTGTTTGAATGTGTTGCAACCGGAACCCTCGATAGCCGAAACGTTGAATTCGACCCACGTTTTGTTTCAACCATTGTGCTCGTTTCGGGAGGCTATCCGGAAGCGTATGAAAAAGGAAAAATCATAACCGGATTAGAAAATGTTACGGATAGTGTTGTTTTTCACGCCGGCACCACCCATAATAATGGACAGATTGTAACCTCCGGTGGCAGAGTGTTAGCAGTCACTTCGTTTGGTGATTCGATGCAGGCAGCATTGGACTTGTCCTATAAAAATGCTGAAAACATCCAATTTGATAGAAAATATTTCAGAAAAGACATCGGTTTTGATTTATAACTGAAAGGCGTTATGTATGCTCGTTGTTGCAAGATTATTTAAGCACTATTTTATTGAGGCGCGATATACTTGGCTTGTCGTTTCGACTTTAGTTGTGTTGATGCGCCTTTTTTTATTCTTGCATACAGGAATGCCGGATGCGGTGCGTCCTGATACCGGATTGGTTTGGCATCATATATCGCATTGGTTTTCTTCTGATTGGTCTTCATTTATTGCTGCTACAATCTGTATTTTTGTCATTGCATGGACAATGAATCTGCTGAATAGTGTGTTTGCTCTTATACGTACACGGTCGAGTCTGCCATTAACTGTCCCGCTTCTACTTTTCAGCGTGCATCCCTATTTTTTGCCCATGTCGGCAGAATATTTAGCAACCATCTTCCTTCTTTTGGCATTTTTTCCTTTGCTAGGTTCATATCAAAAGCATGAATATAAAGCCCACGCTTTCAAATCAGGCGTATTGATTGGAGTTGCATCCGTTTTTCAGATTTACGCAATTTTAGTCGTGCTATTGTGGTGGCGTGGCGTGCTTATGATGCGGAACATAAACATTAAGTCTTTCATTTCGTTTGTTTTGGGTATATTATTAGTATTCTGGTGTTTTTTTGGACTCTATTTCTATTTCGATACATTGCCTGATTTCATCCAATCGTTTTATGTAATGTCAGAGGTTGGTTTACCCAAAGCATCCTTTTTGACGTCCAAAGATTGGACTTTTAGTGCGCTCGTCCTTTCATTTTTTGCATATTACATGTTTATGTCTTATGCTTCTTGCCAGCAATCGCCATTATTAACACAAAATGTGATACGCTTCATGGTGTTTCTTTTGTTGCTGATGATGATTTTTCAGCTTATTTATTTCATGCATAGTTTTGTGTGGTTGCAATATGGTTTAGCATTGCTCTCTTTTCTTGTTGCCTATTATTACAGTAGTGTACGATTAACAACAATTCAAGTCTATAGTGCATGCTTTTTTTTGACGCTCTTACTCTTTTGTTATTTGTCTAATTTTTTAACGCTTGCCGGATAAGAGGACAAACTGATGAGAGCAGCACGAATTATTTATTGATTCATAAACAATACTTTCGTCCTTTATGTTTATATGAAAAAGAACCGTCAAAAAATATAAATGCAGGTATGAAAAAGTTCACAATATTGCCATTTGTCATAGGTATAAGCTTATTCTATTCAAGTTGTTTTTCGACAAAGAGTGTGCAGGAGCGACAGGCACTGGCTGAAAAAATTCATTCGCTAGTGGAAAATAAAAACTTTAATTTTCAAGCAAGTTATGCACATCCGATGGGATTTCCTTCTATTTATCTGTCACCATATTACAATGTAAGAATTACACCCGACTCTCTTCAGGTGTATTTGCCTTATTATGGAAGAGCATACACCGCCCCTATGGATCCGAGCGAAAGCGGGATAAAGTTTGTCAGCACCGATTTTGAATATGTTGTTTCTGTTGATAAGCATCCGAATGGTCAACAAGTGACCATTAAACCACGCGATGTGAGACCGGAAACAACTCTTTTGTTTCAAATTTGGAGTAATGGCTCTGCCAGTTTACAAATAAACGATACGAATCGCCAAGCAATTTCGTTTCAAGGCACATTGAAAGGGTTTTAATCTCTCAGCTTAAAAAACAACTAAAAATCATTATTTATGGTGATAAAGGCGCACAAAAATACCATGTTTTAGTGATTGACTTTATGGCAGGCAATCACTAATTTTGTAGTTTGTATTATAACAAATTGCATCAATTTTATGAATTATAGTGAAAATGACAGCACACCATTGGTGTCTCAAAAATATAAAAATCTAAAGTTTAACACTTGTGTCAGTTGCGGATCCTGTGGCGACGTATGTGCATTTTCGCACCATCGGGTAACGTTTATTATTGATTACAGATATCATCGCTTTATAAGTGTAAACCGATGCTATAACAACCACATGCAATGGCGAGTGTCTAAAGCCATGCGTGACCAATTTTAGTTTAGTTGTGTAATTTTTTTCATTTTCATAATACAATAAAATGGCTCATAACATTCAAAAAACAAATCATCACGACCATCACCATCATCATTCAAGCGCGCATCACGACCATCACCATCATCATCATCATCATACGCATACTGAATTGCATGGTAAGAAACTGTTGATCGTCACTCTTCTGAATTTTATAATTACGATAGTGGAGATTGTTGGTGGTCTGGTATCCAATAGCTTATCGCTTCTTTCGGATGCTGTACACAATCTTGGGGATACGATGGCAATTCTTTTTGCTTACATTGCCAATAAAATCGGAAACAAAAAAGCCGATATGCATCGCACGTTTGGTTATAAGCGTGTGGAAATTCTTACGGCTTTCTTTAATGCGCTGATTCTCGTTATTATATGTTTATTTTTATTTATTGAAGCCTATAAGCGATTGATTAACCCCGAACCTATTAAAGGATTGCTCATGCTCGTTGTGGCAATTGTTGGGCTTATTGCCAATTGGGTTTCGGTGCTTATTCTGCAAAAGGAAAAAGATAAAAATCTGAATGTGAAAGCTGCATATCTACACCTACTGGGTGACACGCTCTCATCCGTTGCTGTCATTATTGGCGGAATGGCCATCTGGCTTTATCACATTACGTGGATAGATCCTGTAATTACAATATTGGTTGGTATCTATATCATTTATCACACATGGAATGTGCTGCAACAGTCGATTGATATATTGATGCAAGGTGCCCCTCGCGATATTGATGTCGAAACGCTTATCCGAGAAATTGAAAAGATTCCCTATGTGAAAGATGTGCACCACATGCACTTGTGGCAACTCAATGAAAATCAGGTGCACTTTGAAGCACATCTGAATGTTTCGGAGAATATTAACATGTCCGAAGCAATGACGGTACGTGAGTCGGTAAATGCTTTGTTGGAGAAACGTAATATTCATCACAGTACGTTGCAAATTGGTATTGGCTGTTGTAGCGGAAACGAAGCGTTGATAGTAGATGAAAATCATTAAACGATATATAAAACTTAACAGTAAAAAAGATTGTGAGTGTTACCAATTTGACTGATGATGGAAACACAGCTATTATTCAGATAGTTAATGAAATACCCTTTTTAACCCGCATTATTCATGAAGAAAACTTTCCATTATCTTTGCCCCTCTTTTCCTCTGTGGGATGCTTACTATTCTCTTTTAGCCGTATAGTCAACATTGGATTTCCTACATCGCCATAAATCAAACCGTTATGTTGAAATTCTAAACATCATAAGTTAAGCCATATTTTATTATTAAAGTTTATAAGAAATTAATCATTGTATCTAATTATTTCTCCATCTATGCAGAAGTTAGAGAAGCTTAATAATCTCAATTGCAATATTTCGATTGTTATTTAATTTGGGTCTGCTGAATAATATATATAAGTAGTAAAAATCAGCAAATTAGTTGTTTTAAAATTTGCACAACTGCAAGAAATTGAGTATTTTTACTTCATAATCCTTGCATTTTATGATACGATACAAG